>NZ_JBQLZR010000272.1:0-3867 GCF_052168375.1 Glycocaulis sp. | reverse complement strand
CAACGCATCCGCGTTGCGATGTTCCGCGAAAAGTCGCGGGCGCGCGTTCGCGCTTGCGGCGCTGCGCGCCGAGGTGCCGGTTCGGCCCCGTCAGGGGCCGCAAGGCCGACCGGCCGCCCGAGCCAATGCGAGGCGCGACGCACGGAAGTGCGGAGCATCAAAAAAGACCAAACCCCTCAAAAACCTTCCACCTGCGCAGCGATCCAGTCCGCGCAGGCGTCCGGGTTTTCCATCGGCGCCAGATGGGAGTGACCGGGCAGTTCGCTGATGATCGCCCCGGCGCGTGCCAGGCCGTTTGCATTCATCACGGTGGAGGCCTTGCCGGCTTTCAGGACATGCACCGGCGCGCCTGCATTGCGCGCAGCTTTCAGCGGATCATGCCGGTGCGAAGCGTAATTGGCGGCTTCCCAGCGCGGATCACATTGAAGGGCCACCCCGCCATCCACTGGCTTCAACCCGGCAGAGAGGTAGTCCTCCAGCACACCCTCTGCCCAATGAGCGAAGGGCGGGCGCGCGCCATAGCTTTCGGTCACAGCTTGGGCACTCTCCCACTGATTGCGCCGCCGCAGCGCGCCTTGCACCAGAGGGAAGCGCCGCCAAAGGACATGCCAGAGCGGGGTGTGGTTCAGCGCATAGAAGCTCGCCGGCAGTATGACCGGGTCGATCAGCGCAAGGCCCAGCGGCTTTACCTTGAGGTGCTCGGCCGTGAACAGGCAGGTGACGGCGCCCATGGAATGGCCGGCCAGCACGAAGGGGCGCGCATCCAGCTGATCCAGAAGCGCGATGACATCGCGCGCGTAGACATGCCAGTCGCGATGGGCCGCAGGGTCGGCGGGCAAGGTGGAGGCCCCATGCCCGCGCAGGTCCGGCGCGATGATCTCGTAGTCTCCGGCGAGCTGGGACAGCAGGCGGCGGGCGGAGCGGGCATTGAACCCGTTTCCGTGCAGGAAGACGATGCGGGTAGCGCCGGGCTTCGGCCAGACCAGAGCCGCCATATCTCCATCGGCAAGCGTGAAAAGGCGCTGTTGCGGTTCGCGAATGTCAGACGGGGCGTCGCTCAACGGGGCCTCCCGTGGCAGGTCAGGGCAGGGAAAAATGCGCCTGTTCGCCGCCTGATCAAGGCCGGGCCACACCCGGCCGACATCTGCTCTGCCCTTTTGCCCGTATAGGAAGAGGGTCCGCGATGAGGAGCATGGTGATGATACGGACACTTCTGGCGAGCCTTGCCTGCCTGTGTGTCAGCGCTGCCGCCGCCCTGGCGCAGGCAGATATTCACGATCCGTGGGACGCGCTTCTGGAGCGCCATGTCACGCGCGGCGCGGATGGCATTGACCGGGTCGACTACGCAAGCTGGCGCGCCGATGCAGCAGACCGGGAAGCGCTGGAGGCCTATATCGCGGCGCTGGAGGCGCTTGCGGTTTCCACCTTGCCGGACGCAGAGCGGTTTGCCGTCTGGGCCAATCTCTATAACGCGGTGACGGTGAGGCTTATCCTCGACGAGGCGCCATCGGACTCCATCCGTCAGATACGCCCGACGCTTTTCTCCATCGGCCCGTGGGGCATGGAGCTGACCCGCAGCGAAGGCCGAACCCTGTCGCTCGACAATATCGAGCATGACATCATGCGCGTCCAGTTCGAGGCGGCGATGGTGCACTATGCCGTGAATTGCGCCTCTATCGGTTGCCCGAATATCGGATTGCGGGCGTGGCGGGCAGCAACGCTGGACGCCGATCTCGAAGCAGCAGCAAGGGCGTATGTAAACCATCCGCGCGGCGTCACCGTGACGGAGCGAGGGCTGGAGATTTCACGCATCTACAAATGGTTCGAGGAAGATTTCGGCGGCAATGATGCAGGCGTCATCGCCCATTTGCTGCGCTTTGCAGAACCCGAACTGGCAGAGCAGATACGCGCCAATCCGCGCATCGTCCGTCACCGCTATGACTGGTCGCTCAACGCGCCCGGCAACTAGCCGGCATCGCGCTCGGTGTCACAGATGAGGCGGGCCAGTTCATGGTCCGTCTTCAGCGGCCGCCCGTCCAGGGATGCAGCCGATACAGCGCCGAACAGCGCATTGGTCACGATGACGGCATCGGCAGAGGCGAGCGATTCCCGCCGGAAATGCCCGTCTTCGACATGCAGGCCCCGCAGCGCAAACGCCTCGAGTATGGCCGCGCGGGTCGTGCCGGGCAGGGCGCCTGTATCAGTCGCAGGTGTGTAGATTGTGCGTCCCGTGACCCAGAAGAGGTTGGCACTGTCGGCGCAGGCGACGCGCCCGTCTGGCGATAGCAGGACGGCCATGTCCCCGCCGCGCGTGCGCGCCATGCGCCGGGCGAGAATATTGTCGCCGTAGCCAATCATCTTGTAATGGGCCGCGAGGGTGAGCGGCGCGCGGCGCGGAGCATCGAGTGTAATGAGGCGCAAGCCCTCTGGCGCGGGCGGCAGCGCGCTTGCGGTCATCAACAGCGTTGGTTCGCTGTCCGAGCCTTCCAGGCCACGCCCGCCCTCGCCACGCGTCAAAGTCAGGCGGATCACGGCCCGCTCAAGGCCCTTCCGGCGGACGAGCTCGCGGGCGATGCCTTCAAGGTCAAAATCGGGATCGAAGGCAATGCCGAGCGTCGTGGCTGCCTCCTTCAGCCGGGCAAGGTGCCGCCCGGCCCTGCGCACCTGCCCGTTCTCGAAACGCAGGGTTTCAAAGACTCCGTCGCCGAGCAGGAATCCCCGATCGGCAACGCCAATGCGGGCCGCAGCCTCATCCACCAGAGTGCCATTGAGCCAGATCATGTCTGTCCTGCCGCCTCCATGGCCTGTTTCAGCTTGGCAATCTTGGCGTGGGTTTCTGCCAGTTCCGCTGCAGGTTCACTGTCGATGGTGATCGCCCCTCCGGAGCGCGCTTCCACCTGCCAGCTTTCGCCGTCCGCGACAAACCCTGCCGTGCGGATCATGACGTTGAACTGCGCACTGCCATCAGGGGAGATGAGACCGGCCGATCCGCAATAGGGGCCGCGCGCCTCGCCCTCCAGCTCTGCGATGATCTCCATGGCCCGCACCTTGGGCGCGCCTGTAATCGAGCCTGGCGGGAAGGTGGCGGCAAGCAGATCCAACACATCCCTTCCCGAAGAAAGCTGGCCGGTCACGGACGAGACGAGGTGATGGACATTGGCAAAGCTCTCGACCGAAAAGAGCTCCGGCACGGCAATGCTGCCCGGTGCACAGACCCGCGAGAGGTCATTGCGCATCAGGTCGACAATCATCAGGTTTTCGGCCCGGTCCTTTGCCGATGCCGCCAGTTCTGCGGCGAGGGCAGCATCGCTGGCCGCATCCTTTCCGCGTGGCCGTGTGCCCTTGATGGGCCGAGTTTCGACGCGCCCTTGTGCATCGAGCGACCAGAAGCGTTCCGGCGAGTTAGATACAACGACACGGGCGTCATCAAGGCGCATGTAGACCGCAAAGGGGGCAGGGCTCTGCGCTGCGAGCGCCTGCATGACGCGCAGCGGCGCACCGCGCCCTTCAAGGCGGGCGGCAAAGCGATGGGAGAGGTTCACCTGAAAGACATCGCCGGCGCGCACGAACTCGCGGGCCTTTGATGCCGCATCCAGATAGCGCGCTTCGCTCCAGACCGGCTCAAGAGGTGCGGCAAGGCGGCAGACAGACCGGGCCATAGCGGGCTTTTCGAGCGCGTCAGTCAGCCTGCGGGCCGCATCATCGCGTCCGGCCATCGTCAGCGTGCGCGCACGGTGATCGAAGATCGCGATGGCGTCATACACGCCCAGCTGCATGTCCGGCCATGGCGTGACCGGGCTTGGTGGCCGGGGCAGGTTTTCGAAGCGTCCCGATAGCTCGTAGCCCAGAAGCCCGCCAATCCACGCG
>NZ_JBQLZR010000271.1:0-1411 GCF_052168375.1 Glycocaulis sp. | reverse complement strand
GGTCACGTCCGTCAACGTGGTGGAAAATGCTGATGGGCTTGAGGTGGCCACGGCTCAGGCGGCCTTGGGTGGAAGTTGCAGGGTCTCGTTGGTGGGCGGCGGGTTGAGCATGTCGACCATGGCCTCGACGCCCATGTAGCGGTGCTGCATCTGCCATTCATCATTGGCCTCGAGTAGGACAGCGCCGATGAGGCGGATGATGGAGGCTTCGGAGGGAAAGATGCCGACCACGTCGGCGCGGCGCTTCACCTCCTTGTTCAGCCGCTCGAGCGTGTTCACGGAGTGGAGCTTGGTCCTGTGCTGCGCCGGGAACGCCATGTAGGCCAGCACGTCGTCTTCGCTGTCATCCATGAGCAGCCCGAGCTTCGGCCAGCGGGGACGGAGCTGGTCGGCCACATGGCGCCAGGTCTGCCGCGCGCTGGCCTGGTCGGGCTGCAGGAACGCCTGGCGCAAGGCAGCGGAGGCCATGGACTGCTGGGCCTTGCCGACATGGGCCAACGCGTTTCGCATCCAATGCACCCGGCAGCGTTGCCATGTCGCCCCGAGGACGCGGGCGATTGCCGCCTTGAGCCCTTCATGAGCGTCGGAAACGACAAGCTTCACGCCCTTCAGGCCGCGCTTCACCAGGCTCTTGAGGAAGGCGGCCCAGAATGTCTCCGCCTCGGAGGGGCCAATGTGCAGGCCGACGATCTCGCGCCGCCCCTCGGCATCGCAGGCCACGGCGATTATGGCCGCGACGGAGACGATGCGGCCGCCCTCGCGCTGGCGCAGGTAAGTCGCGTCCAGCCAGAGATACGGCCACTCGCCGGACAACGGCCGGTCGAGGAAGGCGCCGACGCGCTCGTCTATGTCCTTGCACAGCTTCGAAACGGTGGACTTCGAGATCCCGGTCAGGCCCATGGCCTGCACCAGGTCGTCAACGCGGCGCGTCGGAGACCGCAGGTCGGCCAACGGCCACACCCCGCCGATCCAGGCCTCCTGGATGACGGCCACCAGGGCCTTCTCGGAGGTCTTCCGCGGCTCCAGGAACGGCGGGAAGTAGCTGCCCTGCCGGAGCTTCGGAATGCGCAGCTGCAGGGCGCCGAGCCGCGTGTCGAGCGTACGGTCGCGGAAGCCGTTGCGGTAGTTCAGCCGCTCGCCGGTGCGCTCGTGCCGCCCGGCGCCGATCAGGCCCTCCACGTCGGCCTCCATCAGCATCTGCAGCACCGCCTCGGCAACGCTGCGAAGGAAGTCACCGTCTCCTGCTTTCGCCAGCAGCTCGGCGAGTGGCAGTCTGTCCTCGGTCATCAGGTCCTCGGTCGGTCAGGGGTGGGAGCTTCGCAACTCCACCCTAGCCGCCAGGTCCGATGGCCACCCCAGCCCTACACCCCGGCCAAAACCGGAATTTCCACCACCTCCGCGGACGCTACCC
>NZ_JBQLZR010000270.1:0-17548 GCF_052168375.1 Glycocaulis sp. | reverse complement strand
CCAGAAGGGCCGTGTCGGCTTCGGTCAGGGCAAGGCGCGTGAAGTGCCGGAAGCCATCCGCAAGGCTACCGAGGAAGCCAAGAAGACCATGGTTCGCATCCCGCTGCGCGAAGGCCGCACGCTGCATCACGATGCAGACGGTCGCTGGGGCGCGGGCAAGGTGACGCTGCGTGCGGCGCCTCCGGGTACCGGCATCATCGCCGGCGGTCCGATGCGCGCTGTGCTCGAGAGCCTGGGTGTTCAGGACGTGGTGGCCAAGTCGGTCGGCTCGTCCAACCCCTACAACATGATCCGCGCCACGTTCGACGCGCTCAAAGGCCAGAACAGCCCGCGTACGGTTGCGGCCAAGCGCGGCCTGAAAGTGGCCGACATTGTCAATCGCCGGAATGACGGTGCCAGCGCACCCGAAGCCGTCGACAGCCAGAGCTAGGAATACCGGCCATGGCCAAGAAAACAGTCATCGTGCGTCAGACGGGCAGCCATATCCGCCGCCCCAAAGACCAGCTGCAGACGCTGACCGGGCTGGGCCTGGGGCGTATCGGCAAACAGCGCGAGCTTGAAGATACGCCGTCTGTGCGCGGCATGATCGCCAAGGTCGCCCACCTTGTAGAAATCGTCGAGGAGCGCGGCTGAGGCCGCGCCATCCTTGATAAGGAGAATAGTCATGCGTCTGAACGAACTGCGGGACAATCCCGGCGCGGTGAAAGAACGCACCCGCGTGGGTCGCGGCATCGGCTCGGGCAAGGGCAAGACCGGCGGCCGTGGCGTCAAGGGTCAGAAATCGCGCTCTGGCGTGGCCATCAAGGGCTTCGAGGGCGGTCAGATGCCGCTCCACCAGCGTCTGCCCAAGCGCGGCTTCACCAAGCCGAACCGTGCCAAGTTTGCTGAAGTGACGCTCGGCCGCCTGCAAAAGGCGATTGATGCCGGTCGTCTCGATGCCAAGGCTACGGTTGACGCCGAAGCGCTGATCAAGGCCGGCGTGATCCGCCGTGCCAAGGACGGCGTGCGCATCATCGGTGGCGGCGCCTTTAAGGCGAAACTGACCATCAACGCAGCGGGCGCCTCCAAGCCGGCCATCGCAGCGATTGAAAAGGCGGGCGGGTCCATCACCCTGCCGGCTCCGAAAGACAGCGAAGCCTGATGCGGTTTTGAGGACGGCTCCCCAAATGGGTTGAGCCGTCCACATTCCGTCCTGATCCTGCCGGGACCGCAAGGGAGCGAGACCAGCCCATGGCATCTGCCGCAGAACAACTTGCCGCGAATATGAATTTCGGCGCGTTCGCCCGTGCCAAGGAGCTCCAGAAGCGGCTTCTCTTCACGCTGTTTGTGCTGATCATCTACCGGGTTGGCACCTATATTCCGATGCCGGGCATTGACCCGGATGTCTTTGCGGGCGCTTTCCAGCAGCAGCAGCAAGGCATTCTCGGCGTTTTCAACATGTTTTCCGGCGGTGCCGTTGAGCGTATGGCGATCTTCGCCCTCAACGTGATGCCGTACATCTCCGCCTCGATCATCATGCAGCTCATGGCCGCCACCGTGCCGAGCCTGGAGCGCATGAAGAAGGAAGGCGGCGAGCAGGGCCGCAAGCAGATCAACCAGTATTCGCGCTATCTCACCGTGGTTCTCGCGGTGCTCCAGGCGTTTGCCATTGCGGTGTCGATGGAAAGCCCCGATCCGACGACGGGCGCCACCATCGCGATCGATCCGGGCTGGTTCTTCCGCATCACGGCTGTGGTTTCGCTTGTCGGTGGCACGATGATGCTGCTCTGGCTTGGCGAACAGATCACGGCACGCGGGGTCGGCAACGGTATCTCGCTCATCATCTTTGCAGGTATTATCGCGGAAATGCCGCGCGCGCTGTTCCAGACGCTGGAGCAGGGCCGTACGGGCAACCTCTCTGCTGGCCTGATCATTGCGATGATCCTCGGCATTATAGCTGTGCTGGTCTTCGTGGTCTTCATGGAGCGCTCCCAGCGGCGATTGCTGGTGCAGTATCCCAAGCGCCAGGTCGGCAACCGCATGATGGGCGGCGAATCGAGCTTCCTGCCGCTGAAGCTGAACACGGCCGGCGTGATCCCTGCGATCTTCGCTTCCTCGCTCCTGCTTCTGCCCGCGACGATTGCCGGCTTCTCGGCCGATACCGGTCCGGAATGGCTGCGCACTGTCACGGCGCTGCTTGGCCCGGGCCAGCCGCTCTTCATCATCTTCTATGCGTCGATGATCGTGTTCTTCACCTTCTTCTACACGTCCATCGTCTTCAATCCGGAAGACACGGCGGATAATCTGAAGAAGTATGGCGGCTTCCTGCCCGGCATCCGTCCTGGCAAGCGTACGGCAGAGTATATCGACTATGTGCTGTCCCGCCTGACCGTCATCGGGGCTGCCTATCTGACCTTCGTGTGTGTGCTTCCCGAAGTGCTGCGCGCCGAGCTGGATATTCCGTTCTATATCGGCGGCACAGCCCTTCTCATCGTGGTGTCGGTGACCCTCGATACCGTCTCGCAGATCCAGTCCCACCTGCTGGCCCACCAGTATGAGGGCCTGATCAAGAAGACGAAGCTGAGGGGGCGCAAGCGGTGAACATCGTACTCTTCGGACCGCCCGGTGCCGGCAAAGGCACGCAAGCCAAGCGCCTCGTAGAGTCGCGCGGCTGGGTTCAGCTTTCCACCGGTGACATGCTGCGCGATGCGCGCAAGGCCGGAACCGAGCTTGGCAACCGGGTTGCCGGGATCATGGATCGCGGCGAGCTGGTGTCCGACGAGATTGTGATCGCCCTGATCGAGGAACGTCTGCCTGAGGCCGAGGCTGCAGGCGGCGCGATTTTCGACGGCTTTCCGCGTACCGTTCCCCAGGCCGAGGCGCTTGACCGCCTGCTGGCAGGGCGCGGCGCACCCATCGCCAAGGTGATCCGCCTGGTGGTGGATCAGGACGAGCTGGTGGCGCGCGTCGAGAAACGCGCTGCCCAGGAAGGACGCGCCGATGATACGGTGGAGGCCTTCAAGGTCCGCCTGACGGCATACAATAACCAGACGGCTCCTCTCATCCCCTTCTATGACGGCCAGAACAAGCTGGTCGACGTCGACGGGATGGGGTCGATGGACGAGGTTTCAGCCCGCATCAAGGCGGCGCTGGATGCATAAGTCTCGCTGACGGGGCAATTGCCCCTGATGCGAGGGTGTGAGTTTTGTGGAGTGACGGCGCTCAAGCCCGGTTGACGGGCAGGCCTTCGTCACTATAAGAAGCGCCCTTCGCTCTGAGGGGCCGGCCACGAGGCATGGCGCACACAGGTTTGTGTCGCGCCCTGAACGTGTCGGTTCTTTTTGCGCGCGGCATATTGAACAGGGAGTAGCGTTGTGGCCCGCATAGCTGGCGTCAACATTCCGACGAACAAGCGCGTAGAGATTGCGCTTCGCTATATTCACGGTATCGGCCCGGCCATGGCGCGGGAGATCTGTGAGAAGGTAGGCATTCCGTCTGAAAAACGGGTTAACCAGCTTACCGACGCTGAAGTGCTTCAGATTCGCGAGACGATCGACGCCGGCTATCTGGTCGAAGGTGACCTGCGCCGCGAAACCGCTGTTAACGTCAAGCGTCTGATGGACCTTGGCTGCTATCGCGGTCTGCGTCACCGCCGTGGCCTGCCCGTGCGCGGTCAGCGTACCCACACCAATGCCCGTACCCGCAAGGGCCCGGCTAAGCCGATTGCCGGCAAGAAGAAGTAAGGACCAGGCGCAATGGCCAAGGAACCGACACGCGTGCGCCGCCGCGAGCGCAAGAACATCACCTCCGGCGTGGCGCATGTTAATGCCAGCTTCAACAACACGATGATCACCATCTCCGACGCGCAAGGCAATGCGATTTCCTGGTCGTCGGCAGGCATGATGGGCTTCAAGGGTTCGCGCAAGTCGACCCCCTATGCCGCCCAGATGGCCGCCGAAGATGCAGGCCGCAAGGCGCAGGAACACGGTGTGAAGACCCTCGAGGTCAAGGTTTCCGGTCCGGGTTCGGGCCGCGAGTCCGCGCTGCGCGCGCTGCAGTCGGTCGGGTTCACGATCACGACGATCCACGACGTGACGCCGATCCCGCACAATGGCTGCCGTCCGCCGAAGCGCCGCCGCGTCTAATTCATTACCGGAGCCGCGCGTTTTCCGCTGCGGCTCCGGCGCACTTTTATCTGTCGCGCGCTGGCATCAGGCATTCGGTCTGATACCGGGCGCGCCTTTCGCTTGAAGGGACGTTCCGTGATCGAGAAGAACTGGCAGGAACTTATCCGTCCGATGAAGCCCGTCGTTCAGGCTGGCCATGATGCTGCGCGCAACGCCAAGATCGTTGCCGAGCCGCTCGAGCGCGGCTTTGGCATGACGCTGGGCAATGCGCTGCGCCGTGTGCTCCTGTCCTCGCTGCAGGGCGCGGCAGTGACCGCCGTACAGATCGACGGCGTGCTGCACGAGTTCTCGTCCATCCCGGGTGTCCGTGAAGACGTCACCGACATCGTGCTGAACCTGAAGCAGGTCGCCCTTCGCATGCATGGCGAGGGCCCGCGCCGCGTGGTTCTGCGCAAGACCGGACCGGGCGAGGTTACGGCTGGCGATATCGAGGAAACGGCCGATATCGAGGTCATCAACCGCGATCACGTCATCTGCACGCTGGACGAGGGCGCGAGCCTGCGTTTCGTCCTGACCGTGAACAACGGCAAGGGCTATGTCCCGGCCGAGCGTAACCGTCCGGAAGATGCGCCGATCGGCTATATCGCCATCGACGCGCTCTACAGCCCGGTCAAGCGCGTGGCTTACCGCGTCGAGAACACCCGTGAGGGCCAGGTTCTCGACTATGACAAGCTGACGCTCGACATCGAGACCAATGGCGCCGTGACGCCGGAAGATGCGGTGGCCTATGCTGCCCGCATCCTGCAGGACCAGTTCCAGATCTTCGTGAACTTCGAGGAACCCTCCGAAGCGCGCGGTCCGGAAGACGATGCGCCGTCGCTCGACTTCAACCCGGCCCTCCTGAAAAAGGTGGACGAGCTGGAACTGTCCGTGCGTTCGGCCAACTGCCTGAAGAACGACAATATCGTCTACATCGGCGACCTGATCCAGAAATCGGAATCGGAAATGCTCCGCACTCCGAATTTCGGCCGCAAGTCGCTCAATGAGATCAAGGAAGTGCTGGCCCAGATGGGTCTGCACCTCGGTATGGAAGCGCCGAACTGGCCGCCGGAAAATATCGAGGAACTGGCAAAGAAATTCGAGGATCAGATCTAGGCTGGCCGCCGCGAGGCGCCCCGCCCGGAGTGAAGGAGACATCCCATGCGTCACGGGAATGGATATCGCAAGCTCAACCGCACCGCGTCCCACCGGCGCGCCATGTTCGCCAATATGGCGGCATCGCTGATCGAGCACGAGCAGATTGTAACCACTCTGCCGAAAGCCAAAGAGCTGAAGCCGATCATGGACAAGCTGATCACGCTGGCCAAGAAGGGCGATCTGCATGCCCGCCGTCAGGCGATTGCGCAGATCCGCAACAAGGACCAGGTGTCCAAGCTGTTTGCGACGCTCGGCCCGCGCTATGGCGAGCGTAATGGCGGATATACCCGCGTTCTCAAGGCCGGCTTCCGTCATGGCGACAACGCCCCGATGGCCGTCATCGAGCTGGTCGACCGCGATGTGGATGCCAAAGGCGCCGTTGACCGCGCCCGCGCCGAAGAGTTCGCCGGCGAGGAATAGGGCTCAAGGCCTTCACAAGACCTATAAAGGCCCCGGTGGAAACGCCGGGGCCTTTTGTTTGGTGGAAACGTGGCCCAGCCCGGCCTCTGCGATACATCCGACCCTTACCGCACTTGTAATTTTCAGCCCCTGTTCAGGCGCGGCTGCGCACCTTAAATCGGTCTGATCAAGGAGCATGAGGGAGCACACCATCATGAACTGGAAACTGCCAGCCATCGCTGTTGCGCTCGCGGCGGGCCTCGGCCTTGCCGTCATTGCTGCCAATACCGCAGACGGGCAGGAGGAGACGCTCGCTGGTGCCGGTGAGCGCGTGCGCGCCCTGCCGCAGTCTCGCGGCGACATGCAGCTCTCGTTTGCGCCGGTCGTGCGAGAGGCCGCGCCGGCGGTGGTCAACGTGTATTCGCGCCGCTTCGTTGCCGACCGGAACCCGTTTGCGGGCGATCCGATGTTCGAGCGCTTCTTTGGCCCGCAGGCACCACGCCAGCGCGAGGTTCAGTCGCTGGGCTCCGGCGTGATTGTTGATGAGGCCGGGCTGATCGTCACCAATAACCACGTCGTCGCGGGTGCACAGGAATTGCGTGTAGTTCTCTATGACCGCCGCGAGCTGGAAGCCGAGATATTGCTGGCTGACGAACGCACCGACCTTGCCGTGCTGCGCGTTGTCGCCGATGAGCCGCTTCCCGTGCTGCCGTTTGACCTTACCGGGTCAGCCGAGGTTGGCGATCTGGTGCTGGCAATCGGCAATCCGTTCGGTGTCGGCCAGACCGTCACCTCCGGCATCGTGTCGGCGCTTGCGCGCACCGATGTCGGAATTACCGACTATGCCTTCTTCATCCAGACAGACGCCGCCATTAACCCCGGCAATTCGGGTGGCGCGCTCGTGTCCATGAATGGCGAGCTTCTGGGGATCAATACCGCGATCTTCTCGCGTTCGGGTGGTTCGCAAGGCATCGGCTTTGCCATCCCTGCAGAGATGGTGCGCAGTGTGGTTCAGGCTGCCACCAATGGCGGCGAGCTGGTGCGCCCCTGGCTCGGTGCCCGGCTACAGCCGGTCACCAGCGATATTGCCCTGTCCATGGGGTTTGATCGTCCGCGCGGCGTGCTGGTGTCGGATGTGTATCCGGGCGGGCCGGCGGATAGCGCACGGCTTCGCCAGGGCGACATAATCCTGTCGGTTGACGGTGTGGATGTGAACAATGAGGCGGCGGTGCGCTTCCGCTTTGCCACGCGCACCATTGGCGAGGAATCGCAGGTTCGCCTGATGCGTGATGGCCAGGAGCGCACGGTCACTGTCCTTGCCGAAGCGCCTCCGGGCGAGCGTGAAGGCGAGCGTCTGGTGCTGAGTGGGCGCAACCCGTTCAGCGGTGCAGAGCTCGTCCAGCTTTCCCCCGCGTTCAACGATGCAAACGGTATTGATCCTTTCCTCGAGGGCCTGATCGTGACCGGCGTGCAGCGGCGCTCGGCTGCAGAGTTTTACGGCTTTCAGCCCGGTGACCGGGTCTTGAGCGTCAACCGGCGCTCAGTTCGCGACCTTGCCGAGATCGAACTTGAGCTTGAGCGCAGCGACAATGCACGCGAGTGGCCGGTCGAGATCGAGCGCCGCGGCGAACGCTTTGCCCGCACGCTTCGTCTGTAAACGCGGGCAAGGTTAATCCGAATTAACCTTGCCCTCCGGTCCGCGCTGCTGGCGAGAATGGCGAATTTTGTTGTTTTGCCAGCAGCTTGCGAACCGTCAGTCGTCTGTCTTTCCTAGTTCGCCAGAGCTTGCAGATGCGAAGCATGCGCGGCAAGCTGACGCATCCGGACATGCCGGCGACCATTGATCACAAGAGGGGAGACCGGGTTCACCGGTATTTTTCATGAAGTCCATTACATCGGTATTTTTTGTATCTGCCGCCATGCTGGCGGTCTCGGCCTGCGCCACCACCGGGGACGACACGGCGCGCGTCGAACGTGAACTCGCACAGCGCGAACAACTCGCCGAGGAATATACCGCCCTGGCCGAAGGCCAGACGGGAGAGCAGGCCGATGATGGCCGTATCTGCCGCATTACGGGGATGACCGGCACGCGCGTGCGCAACACCCGCACCTGCCTGACGCCGGAAGAATGGCGTGACATGGCTCGCCGCGAAAACCAGGAAGCAGAAGAGATTCTGCGCGCGCGCGGCATGATGACGACGCGCGATCCTTCGGGCACCTGATCTGATATTGGTCGGCGGGGCAGATTACAGCGGTCTGACCGGCCCTTTGCAGCTTTGGTGCTGTCAGGGCCGGCAGAGCCGGTGATAGTATCTGTCCCGTGACCGACCTTTTCCGGAAAGCTGGCCTTGAGGCCGATGCGCCGCGTCCGCTGGCAGACCGGCTGCGTCCGCAATCGCTTGGCGAGGTGGTGGGGCAGGGCCATGTGCTCGGCCCGGCAGGTCCCGTAGGCCGCATGCTGGCGCAGGGGCGGCTGTCCTCGCTCATCTTGTGGGGGCCGCCGGGCGTCGGCAAGACGACCATTGCCCGGCTACTGGCCGATGCCTCTGGCCTGCAATTTCATCCGCTTTCGGCGGTGTTTTCCGGCGTGGCCGATCTGAAGAAGGCTTTCGAGAAGGCCCGTGCCCGCCGCGCTGCCGGGCAGGGCACCTTGCTCTTCGTCGACGAGATACACCGGTTCAACCGCGCCCAGCAGGACGGCTTCCTGCCCGTTGTGGAGGAAGGCGTTGTCACGCTGGTCGGCGCGACGACGGAAAATCCGAGCTTTGAGCTTAATGCGGCGCTCCTCTCGCGCTGTCAGGTGATGGTGCTCAAAAGGCTGGATGAGGAGGCGCTCGAAGCGCTCCTCAAACGGGCCGAAACAGCAGAAGGGCGCGCCTTGCCCTTGCAGCCCGAAGCGCGCGGCACCCTGATAGCCATGGCGGACGGAGACGGCCGCTATCTGCTGAACCTTGCCGAGGAGGTGTTGCGGCTGGACCTGTCCGAACCGTTGTCATCGGCCGGGCTTGGCGAGTTCCTGCAGAAGCGCGCGCCGGTCTACGACAAGGATCGCGAGGAGCATTACAATCTTATCTCGGCGCTGCACAAATCGGTGCGGGGCTCTGATCCTGATGCAGCGCTTTACTGGCTTGCCCGCATGCTGGAGGCGGGCGAAGACCCGCTCTTTCTCGCACGGCGGATCGTGCGCATGGCCAATGAGGATATCGGCCTCGCCGACCCGACGGCCATTCACGCCGCGCTTGCGGCAAAGGAAACGTACGATTTTCTCGGCAGCCCGGAGGGCGAGCTGGCGCTGGCACAGGCGGTTGTTCATCTTGCCTGCGCCCCGAAATCCAATGCGGTCTATGTCGCTTGGAAGGCAGCCTCCAGGCTCGCCCACGAGACCGGATCACTGATGCCGCCAGCCCATATCCTCAACGCGCCGACGCGGCTGATGAAGGATCAGGGCTATGGCAAGGGCTATGAATACGACCACGATGTGGAAGGCGGCGTCTCCGGTCAGGACTATTTCCCCGAACAATTGAAGGACCGCCCGGTCCTCTATGCGCCCAAGGATAGCGGGCGTGAGGCGGCGATTGCCGAGCGTCTGGCGCGCTGGCGCGTCATCCGGGAGAAGCGCCGTAGCGGCTAGGCGGGCGCGGCCTGCCCTTGCATTCGTTCGCGCGCGAGCCTAACCCCTCCGGGCGATGCAACATCTCTTTCTCATAGCAGCAGGCGGGGCACTCGGCGCGGTATCGCGCCATGCGGTGAACCAGGCGTGCCTGCGCTATATCGGCCCGGAATATCCGTGGGGCATTCTAGCAGTGAACGTAGCCGGTTCGTTCGCGCTGGGCCTGCTTGTGGGCTGGCTGGCGCATGCCGGACGGCCCGACGCCACCGAAATGCGCATGGCGCTGGGCGTCGGCTTTCTGGGGGCCTTTACGACGATGAGCGCGTTCGCACTGGACATTGTGCTGATGCTCGAACGGCGTGAACTCGTCACCGCTCTGGTCTATGGCGGCGGCACGGTGATGGCCTCAATCCTGGCGGTCATGGCCGGACTTTTCCTGATGCGTGCGGTGATGCCATGAGCAAGGTTCAGACGATTGCGGTGAAACCCGACGAGGCCGATATCCGGCTTGATCGCTGGTTCAAGCGGCATTTCCCCCATGTCACCCATGGCGCGCTGGAGAAGCTCCTGCGCACGGGGCAGGTGCGGGTTGATGGCGGGCGGGTGAAAGGCAATCAGCGTTTGTCGCCGGGCCAAGAAGTGCGTGTGCCGCCCTTGCCGGAGCCGGGTGAGGCACCCGCGCCCAAGGCCATCAGCGCCGAGGACAAGGCTTTTGCGCGCTCGCTCGTGCTTTACGAAGACGACATGCTGATCGCGCTGAACAAGCCGCCGGGCCTGCCCGTACAGGGCGGATCAAAGGTGACCCGGCATCTGGACGGCCTTCTGGATGCGTTCGGGACCGGTGACCGCCGCCCGCGTCTTGTGCACCGGCTCGACAAGGATACGTCCGGCGTGATGGTCGTCGCTAAAGGCGCATCGAATGCGGCGGCACTGGCGGCGCTCTTCAAGGGCCGTGATCTTGAGAAGACCTACTGGGCGATTGCGCTGGGCATACTGATGCCGCGCGCAGGCGAGATCACCGGCTACATGAAGAAGACAGTGAGCAATCAGGGCGACCGCGAACTGATGGTTGCCGCCCGTCATGGCGAGGAAGGCGCGCAGTTCGCTCTGACCCGCTACGCGACAGCGGACGAGGCAGGCCGGCGCGCCAGCTGGGTGGTGCTGCGCCCGGAAACGGGCCGGACGCACCAGCTGCGTGTGCACCTTGCCGCTGCCGGGCACGCCATTCAGGGGGACGGAAAATACATGTGCGATGTCCCTTCGCTTGGCGGGGTTTCGCAGAAGCTCCATCTGCATGCGCGAAAGCTGGTCATTCCCCGGGAAGGCAAGAAGCCGCTCGTGCTGGAGGCGCCCTTGCCCAAACACATGGCCGACACCTTTGCCGCGCTCGGTTTCGATGCAGGGATGGATATGCGCGCTGTCGAGGCACATCTGGCATGAGCGGTCTGAAGCTGGCTGTATTCGATGTCGATGGCACGCTCATCGACAGCCGGGAGATCATCCACCGGGCAATGGACCGTGCCTTCACCCGCGCCGGGCTTGGCGAGATGCCCTACGACCGGGTGCGTACGATAGTAGGTCTGGAGCTTTCAGAGGCGATTGCGCGCCTTGCCCCGCCCGATATCGGGGGCGAGCGCCTGATGCGGCTTTGCACCTTTTACAAGGAAGCCTTCGTCGAACAGCGCGCCGATCCGGGTTTCGAAGAGCCGCTCTATGCCGGTGCACTGGAAACGCTGGAACGTTTGAGCGATGAAGGCTGGCTTCTGGGTGTTGCCACCGGCAAGGCGCGACGCGGGCTCGATATCGTCTTTGGCCATCATGGCCTTCACCGCTATTTCCAGACCCTGCAGACCGTCGATCACGGGGTGGGCAAGCCCAATCCGCGCATGGTGCTGGACGCCATGGCCGAAACGGGCACGCGCCCCGAAGAGACGGTAGTCATCGGCGATACCAGCTTTGACATGGCGATGGCCCGTTCGGCGGGCACGCGTGCGCTTGGCGTAAGCTGGGGCTTTCACACTGCAGAGGAAATTGCATCGGGCGGTGCCCATGAAATCCACGACAGCTACGATACGCTCAATCAGGCGCTCAGCCGATTTGTGCCGTTCGAGGGGATGAACCAGTCATGAGCATGTCCAAGGCGAAGGCGGAAAATCGCCCTTTGCCAAAACGTTTCTATTCCGAGGCGAGCGCGGGGCCGGATGCGTCCGGGTGGGCCGTGCTGCTGGACGGACGCCCGGTAAAGACGCCTGAGCGCAACACGCTGGCCGCGCCATGCGAGGGCCTCGCAGTAGCCATGGCAGCGGAATGGGATGCGCAAACAAAACATATTGATCCCTTCACCATGCCGTTGACGCGCCTGGCGCATGTGGCGGTGGACCGGATGGAAGCGGCGCGCGCCGCTGCTGCCGCCGAGATCGCCCGGTTTGCGGGTACCGACCTTCTCTCCCATCGCAGCGATGACCCGGCTCTTGCCGCCGAACAGGCCCGCCAGTGGGACCCCATGCTCGACTGGGCGGCGACCGCGCTGGATGCACCGCTCAAGAGTGCGGTCTCGATACTGCCGCTCGAGCAACCAGAAAGCTCTGCCCAGGCGCTCAGCCGCCGGGCCGAGGCGCTGGATGTCTGGCGTCTGACCGGGCTGATGAGTGCGGTTCCGCTACTGGGGTCTGCAGTGCTGGGCTTTGCCCTTCTTGAGGCGGAAATCGATGGCGAGACGGCCTTTGCCCTGTCGCGCCTCGATGAGGATTATCAGGCAAAGCGCTGGGGCGAGGACAGCGAGGCCGCCGAGGCGGCGGCCAATCGCAAGCGTGATCTTCTTGCCTGCGAAAGACTGTTCCGGCTGCTGGACGAGGCAGGCGTTTAGACTTCCTTCACGGGCAGGGCCGATGCTGCAGGCGCAACTTGCATCGGGAATGCGGCCATGAAGCCATTTGTTCATATCGTTGCCGCCGTTCTGGCGCTGGGACTGGCGGGCGCAGTTCAGGCCCGGCCCTTCGAGGTGCCAGCCGACCACACCGCGCTCATCCGCCTGCCGGGTGATGCGGCGGCCATCGTGATCGGCAATCCCAATGTCGCCGATGCGACGCTTTACGATGCTCGCACGATCTTCGTGACGGGGCGCGTATTTGGCCGCACCAACATGATCGCGCTCGATGATAATGGCCGCGTGCTCTACACCTCCGATCTGGTTGTTACCAATTCCGGGCGTGGCAGCGTGCAGGTCTACCGCAACACCGAACGCCAGAGCTATGTCTGTGCTCCCAACTGCGAAGCGGTGCCGGTGATCGGCGATACGGGCGAGTGGTTCTCCGGCGTTGCAGGCCAGCAGGCCGACCGCACCTCTGCCGGTGGCGGGCGCTAGGTTTAGCCTTTCCTTAACCAGGTTTTTTCACCGCGAATTAAACGCACTGCGCGATAGTGCCCGCTGAAGTATTGCTTCAGGGGAGTGGCGCGGCGTGAAGTTTCAAGGCCCGGTCAGACGTCTGGCAACGCGCATGGCGCGTGACAGGAAAGGTGCGACGGCGGTCGAATTCTCGCTGGTTGCCCTGCCTTTCCTCGCGCTTCTGGGCGCGATCATGGAAACCGCGCTCGTCTTTTTTGCCGGCATGATGATGGAACACGCGCTCGGCCAGTCCGCGCGCGAGATCCGCACCGGTCAGATTCAAGTCGCAGGCGGTTCGCCGGAAGCCTTCCGGACGGCTGTGTGTGGCCGGACAGCGGGCATGATCGACTGCAACCGCCTGCGCATTGATGTGCGTACGCTGGACAGTTTTGGCGGCGTCACCGAATTGCCGGTGGGCGATGATGGCATGGTCGATGTCGGATCGGTTGGTTTCCTGCCTGGCACGCCGGGCGACATCGTGCTGGTGCGTGCCTTTTACGACTGGCCGCTGGTCGTTCCCAATCTGGGCCTCGGCCTTGCCAATCTGGAAGGTAACAGGCGCCTGCTGACGGCAACGATCGCGTTCCGCAACGAGCCTTTTCAGGAGGCGCTGCAATGATCGCCCGCTTTTCACTCTCCCGGCTAAGCGCCGATACGCGCGGCGTTTCCGCTGTGGAGTTTGCGCTGATCGCGCCCTTGCTGATTGCGCTCTATATCGGCTCTGTCCAGGTGACGCTGGGCCTTTCCGCCGACCGCAAGCTGACCGCGGCGGCGAGCACTGTTGCTGATCTGGTTGCCCAGACGGATATCATTGAGAACGGTCTGCTCGCCGACATGTTCGCCGCTGGCGATGCAGTGATGCAGCCCTACTCGACAGCCAGTCTTGCCATGCGGGTTACGTCGCTGAGCGCCGACGATGACGGCAATCCGGTTTTTGCCTGGAGTCAGGGGCGGGGCATGGCCGCGCGCGGTGCGGGTGATCTGCCGGCCGTTCCTGCTGGACTTCTTCTCCCCGACGGCGGCGTAATCGTGGTCGAGGCAAGCTATGTCTATAATAGCCCGGTCGCGACCAGCGGCATCGGGCGGTTCAACTTCACCGAAACCGTTTTCATGCGTCCGCGCAATGTTTCCTTTGTCCCGTTCGATGGCGAACCGGGAGAGGGCGATGGCGGTTCGGATTCCGGCTCTGGCGGTGAAGGCGGTTCGGATTCTGGCTCCGGCGGGGGTAGTGGCTCCGACTCCGGTTCCGGGTCTGGCGGCGATGGTGGTTCTGACAGCGGTTCAGGTGGCGATGGCGGCTCGGATTCCGGTTCCGGCTCTGACGATGGCGGCTCGGGTTCCGATAGCGGCTCGGGTTCTGGCTCTGGTGGCGATAGCGGCTCTGGATCGGGTTCAGGTGGCTCGGGTTCGGGTTCGCAAAGCCAGTGCCGCTTTACCGGCCTGCTTGCACTTCTCTTCTGCCGCAGCCGCTAGCTGCCCGGAAGGGCGTCACACGGGTTCCCGCGTCCACCCAATCTTAAGCGTGTTGTGGTTTGATAACTGCATAGACGCTCGATGACGGAAGACGCCATGCTGTCCTATCTGTGTGTAAGTGCCGCCATGCTGCTCGCCCTTGTTGCGGCGCTCGAAGACCTTCGCCGGTTCACGATTTCCAACTGGATACCGGGCGCGCTGATCGGTCTGTGGGTGGTCTATGCGCTGGTATCCGGCATGAGCTGGCAGACTGCGGGCATCAGCTTCCTCACCGGCCTTGGCGTGCTCGCCCTGATGATCGGCCTGTGGATGCCGGGCTGGCTGGGCGGAGGCGATGCCAAGCTGATTGCCGCCCTCGCGCTCTGGTTTGGCTGGCCGTCAGTGCAGACCTTCCTGATCCTCGCCATGATTTGCGGCGGGCTTCTCTCTCTCGCCCTCCTTGCCGGGCGCCGCGTTGCTCCGGGTCTGCCGGTTTCGCCGGAACGTCTTGCGGCCAGCCCGCTCGCCCATGGGGCGCCTGTGCCCTACGGCGTTGCGATCGCTGCCGGTGCGCTCTGGGCGCTGCCGCATTCGCCCCTGCTGATGGCGCTGGCCGGCTAGGGCGTTAACGCCTGAGTGACCCAACTGGCACAATCCCTGCGCGGGACACATCTTCGAAGGGATTATTAACGCGGCCTTGAGGTTTTCCCGGTGAGATCAGGCACATCTGCCTTATCGCGCCGAGGGATCCGCGAGCTGCCATGAACGCTACCCGTCTTGTCATTCTGATTGCTGCCGGACTGGCCGCCATCCTTGCGGCCTTCTTCGTGCGCAACGCCATGCAGCCGCGCGTGATCGAGCGCACGGTAACGGAAGCGCCGGTTCAGGCCCCTTCAGTCCGGGTGCTTGCCGCGCGCCGCGATCTGGCGATGGGCCAGCGGGTTTCGCCGGGCGATCTCTACTGGCAGCCCTGGCCGGAAGAGGCCATTTCGCCGGCCTATATTCGCGAATCAGCAGACGGCGAAGCGATCAACCGGCTGGCTGGTTCGGTCGTGCGGGCGGTCATTGCGCAAGGCGAGCCGATCACCGAGCGCCGCCTTGTGGCGCCCGGCGCCAGCGGCTTCATGGCCGCGGTCATCACGCCGGGCATGCGCGCCATTGCGGTGCCGACCTCGGCGCGCGCAGGGGCTGGCGGCTTCATCCTGCCCAATGACCGGGTTGACCTGATCGTCACCAGCCAGGGCGAGAACAATGCCTTCTTCGCCCAGACGCTGCTTGAAAATGTCCGTGTGCTGGCGATCGACCAGTCGATTTCCGAAGACGGTTCGGACGCGGTGGTCGGGTCGACCGCCACGCTGGAAGTGACGCCGCAGCAGGCGCGCATCGCGGCGCAGGCCATTGCGGGCGGCACGCTGACCTTGTCCTTGCGCAGCCTGGCCGATGCGTCTGACGCGATCACTGATGTCGAGGAGCCCGAAGCGAGCGGGCAGCGTGTTGTGCGGGTCTTCCGCTACGGGCGTGAAGAGCGCGTGGCGCTCAGCGGCGGGGGAGGGGAGTAATGGCAGCACGTCATTTGACGGCACTGGCGGCCCTGGCAGCGCTTGCGCTGCCATTTGCGTCCCTGCCGGTTCAGGCCCAGAGCCTGCCGACCGAACGTAACAATGCGATGCAGGTCACTATCCGCGAGCCCGGCAATGGCCCGGTCTCCGAGCGCCTGTCCTTGCCTCTGGGTCAGGCGGCGGTCATCAATCTGCCGGTCGATGCGGCTGACGTCATGGTGGCCAATCCGGAAGTCGCCGACGCTGTCGTGCGCACGCCTACGCGCGCGGTGCTTC
Source organism: Glycocaulis sp. (assembly GCF_052168375.1). Classification (NCBI taxonomy): domain Bacteria; kingdom Pseudomonadati; phylum Pseudomonadota; class Alphaproteobacteria; order Maricaulales; family Maricaulaceae; genus Glycocaulis; species Glycocaulis sp. The sequence continues at coordinate 1,564 of NZ_JBQLZR010000270.1, read as the reverse complement.
TGGGGCAGGGCGTCGGGCGCACCAATGTCTTCTTCTTCGATGCCGATGGCGCGCTGATCCTGGACCTTGCTGTACGGGTCGAGCGCGACATGGACGGTCTGACCGAGGCGCTCGCCCGCTTCGTGCCGGGTGGCCGCATCTCGGCTGAATCCATGAATGCCAATATCGTGCTGTCCGGCACTGTGCCGTCTGCCAGCGCGGCCGACACCGCCCTGCAGGTTGCGCGCCGCTGGGCCGATGATCCCGAGCAGGTGATCAGCTTCCTGACCGTCGAAGGGCGTGATCAGGTGATGCTGCGCGTTCGCATCGTGGAGATGCAGCGCACTCTGGTCCGCCAGCTCGGCATCAATCTCAATGCCAATCTCAACACCGCCAGCCCGACCGTGAACCGGATCGAGACCGACAATGCGTTCGGCCTTGCCGGCGCGGCGCTGGGCGGTCTGACTGCGCGTGCGGACCTGTTGAACATTCTCGGCCCCAATACCCGCCTCGGCGCGACGTTCGCGGCGCTGGAGCGCGTGGGTCTGGTGCGCACTCTTGCGGAGCCTAACCTCAGCGCGATTTCGGGCGAGTCGGCCAATTTCCTGGCGGGCGGCGAGTTCCCCGTGCCGGTCGGCCGTGACCGGGATGGCAATATCACCATCGAATACAAGCCCTTTGGCGTCGGTCTCGGGTTCACGCCTGTTGTGCTCTCCGAAGGCCGCATCTCGCTGCGCATCTCTACGGAAGTCTCCGAGCTTTCCAATCAGGGTTCGATCACGCTTGGCGGCACCGCCCAGACCGACGAGAACGGGAATGTGGTGGGCGGCGTTCCGGCGCTGACCATCCCGTCGCTCACCGTCAACCGGGCGGAAACGACGGTGGAACTGCCGTCTGGCGGCAGCCTCGTCATTGCCGGTCTCATCAAGGAAGAAACCCGTCAGGCGATTGACGCCGTGCCGGGGGTGGAGCGCCTGCCCGTGCTGGGCTCGCTCTTCCGCTCGCGTGACTTTGCCAATAGCGAGACCGAGCTGGTTGTCATCGTGACGCCCTATCTGGTCGATCCGGCAAATCCGGATGCGCTTGCCGTTCCGGGTGAAGGGTTCCAGCCGGCATCAACCGCCGCCAACGTGTTTCTTGGCCGTCTGAACCGTGTCTATGCCGCGCCGGGCGCGCAGGTAGACGGGCGCGGCTGGTCCGGCCCCGTCGGCTTCGCCGTGGAGTAGTCCTGCCATGATGCATAAAGCCCTCTTCGTGATCCTCGCAGGCGCGCTTTGCCTCACCGCCTGCTCCTCCCGGCCCGAACCCATGCCGCGGGCGAGCGCCGTTGCGGAGACCGTGCGCGTCGAGATGCCGGTCGATCCGCGCGATAACGGGCTGACCTGGGCGCAGCAGGAACTGATCGAGGCGCTGGCAGGCGAATACAAGGCACGTGGTCATGGCCCGTTCGTGATCTCGTATCCCCAGAATGCCGGCAATGCCGATGCGGCGCTCGGCGCCATCGCCGATGTGCGCACCGCGCTGCATGGCCATGGCCTTGACTGGCAGCAGATTGGTGGCGGCGCCTATGAGGCGCGCGGCGCGG
>NZ_JBQLZR010000269.1:0-4061 GCF_052168375.1 Glycocaulis sp. | reverse complement strand
ACCAGTAGGCAAGGACGGGACCCGCTCCCATGCGCGCGTTCGCCAGCTTCATCCTCTCCCTGGCGTTACACCTCTCGCTGTTTGCGAGCGCATTCATCTATTTTCCCCGTTCTACCGACCATCTGGCCACTGAAAGCGTTCTGGTTCCGATCGAGCTGGTGACGCTGGCCGACACCACCAATATCCGCGCCGCAGCGCCCGATCCCGTGCCGGAGCCCGAACCGGAAGTCGTCGAGCGGCCGCAGCCGGTAGCTTCCGAGCCGGAACCGGAACCCCAGGTCACCGAACCTGAACCCATTCCGCTGCCGCCCACCGAAGACGATCAGCCCGAGCCGGAACCCGAGCCGGAGCCTGAGCCCGAACCCGATCCGGTTCCACCGCAACCCGAACCCGAACCGGAGCCGGAGCGTCCCCAGCCTCGGCCCCAGCCGCAACAGCAGCAGGGCCTCGACCTTGATGCGCTCTCCACGCTTGTCGACCGGTCGCGCCAGCAAAGCGCGCAGAACCGGCCTGCCGATCAGGGTGAAGCGCGCCAGGGTGCGGGCGCCGGGACGGCGATGACGGCGACCATGTCGGACCTCTTCCGCAGCCAGACCTCGCGCTGCTGGCGGGAGCCGTCCGATGCGCCCGATCCGGCCTCCTTGCGGGTTTCGGTCGAGGTACAGCTGGAACGCGATGGTTCGCTAAGCGCGCCGCCGCGCCTGGTTGATGCCAACCGGGTGCTCGGATCGCCCAACCCTTACATGCGCCTTGCCGGTGAACGCGCCGTGCGTGCGGTCATCGAATGTGCGCCCTACGCCATGCCCGCTGGCCAGTATCAGCAATGGCGCCGCATTACGGTCAATTTCGAGCCGTCAAATCGATAGTGTGATACAAACCGCGCGAACGACAGGAGCTACCATCATGCGTTTTCTGGTCCGGCTTGCCGCCCTTTTCGGCATGATAACCGCCCTCGCGGCACCGGCGCTTGCCCAGTCAGGAAGCCCGCTTGTGGTGACTGTGACCGAGGGCAATGTCGATCCGTTCCCGATCGCCGTGACCGATTTCATCGGAGAGGATGCCGCCAGCTCCGAAACCGGCGCCGACATCGCCCGGGTGGTCACCAATAATCTGATGAATTCGGGCCTGTTCGCGCCGGTCGATCAGGATGCCTTCATCGAGAACATCACCAATATCGATTTGCGCCCGCGCTTTGCCGACTGGCGTGTCATCAACGCGTCTGCCCTGCTGGTCGGCCGGGTCAGCGTGGACGAGCAGGGCCGCCTGCTGGTCGCCTTCCGCCTCTGGGATACGGCCGCCGAACAGCAGCTTCTCGGCATGCAGTTCACCTCCGTTCCGGAAAACTGGCGCCGCCTCGCTCACAAGGTCTCTGATGCCATCTATGAGCGCCTGACCGGCGAAAGCGGCTTCTTCGACACCCGCATTGTCTACGTTTCGGAAGGCGAGGGGCCTGACGGCATTCCCACCCGCCGCCTCGTCATCATGGATCAGGACGGCGCGAACCCGTCCTTCCTGACCGACCGCTCCTACATGGCCTTGCTGCCCAACTACTCGCCGACCAACCAGCAGATCACATACGTTTCGTTCCGCGACCTGCAGGCGACGAGCTATCTCTACGATCTCCAGACCGGACGGCAGGAAGCGCTCTTCGACGGCAGCAATGCCGCCATCACTGGTGGCGGCCAGTCGCTCTCGGCGCGCTTCCATCCGAATGGACGCGAGCTTGTCATGTCGGTGGAGCGCCGCGGCCGTCACGATCTTTATGGCTTTGACCTGCGTACCCGCGCGCTGCGCCAGCTGACCAATAATCCGTCCGATGATACCGAACCGTCTTACGCGCCTGACGGCAACCAGATCGTGTTCGCCTCGAATCGCTCCGGTCAGCCTCAACTTTACGTGATGAATGCTGACGGTACCGAACAGCGCCGCATCAGCTTCGGGGAAGGGCGCTATACCAGCCCCGTCTGGTCGCCGCGCGGAGATCTGATCGCCTTCATCAAGCAGCGCGGCTCCATGTTTTCTCTCGGCGTGATGCGTGCAGACGGATCGGGCGAGGAGCGCATCCTCTATGACGGTTATTTCGTTGACACGCCCGCCTGGTCGCCCAATGGCCGCATGCTCCTTTTCACGCGCGGTGATTACTCTGCCACGGGCACGCGCTATTCGATCTGGAGCGTGGATCTGGGTGGTTTCAACCTGCGTAGATTGCCGACCCAGGGCGCTGCTTCAGACGCAGCCTGGTCTCCGCTTCTCGACTGAGCAGTGCGGATAAATATTTGAAAGAGGGATATCGATTCCCCTTCAAATGTAGTGTATGGAGGCACCAACCGTGCGGGCGTTCCGCACGGACGCTTAGAGGGATTAAGCTCCGATGAAACTTGCTCCGTTCGCTGCCGTTGCAGCGTTCAGCCTTATCGCAACCGCTTGCGCCAGCCGCCCGGACGAAGTGCCGGTCGTGCAGGAAGAGCGCACCGAGACGGTAGTCGACACCCGCGAAACGGGTCCGGTTCCCGGCTCGCTCGCCGACTTCGAACAGAATGCCGGCGACCGCGTCTTCTTCGGCCTTGACCGGTTCGACCTCGACAACGCCTCGCGCGAGACGCTCCGCCGTCAAGCTGCCTGGCTCGCCCAGTATCCGGGCACGCGCATCCTGATCGCCGGCAATGCCGACGAGCGCGGCACGCGTGAATACAACCTTGCGCTCGGTGCCCGCCGTGCGAACTCCGTGCGTGACTTCCTGGTCAGCCAGGGCGTCGATGCATCGCGCATCTCCACCGTGTCTTACGGCAAAGAGCGTCCGTCCTGCACCCAGTCGACCGAGTCGTGCTGGGCCCAGAACCGGAACGGCATCACCGTGATCACGTCTGGTGCGGTATCCTAGTCAACGGGTCTTCCCGTTGTAACTGCGGAGCTTGAAAGCCCGCCTGCGGGATCATCCAGATCCTGCAGGCGGGCTTTTGCATGTCCGGCGACTGAAACGGGCGCTCGGCACCTGCTCTGCTGCCGCAATTTCGCCCTTTGCCGCACGCACGCTATCGTGTGACTGCGGAAATCGTACGGCCTGCTGCCGGCCGACAAAGAACCTAGCTCTTCCGAGGTGATGCCATGCGCTGGATTGTTTCAATTCTGATCGGGTTTGGCCTTCTGGCCGGGACGGCGCACGCGCAGTCCAGCCGTGCGCTCAACATGCGCATGGACACGATCGAGCAGCGCCTCGCCCAGATGGAACAGCAATCGCTCGCAGGTGATCCTGTAGCCGAAAACCTGCTCATGCGGGTCGAGGCACTCGAGCGCGAGCAGCGCGCCCTGACCGGCGAGCTTGAGCGTGTCACCTTCGAAAACCGCCGCCTCCGCCAGGAAGTCGACCGGCTGAACGATGCGATGCAGCGCGTGCTGGCTGGTGAGGCTGGCAATCTGGCCATTACCGACCCGGAAGACCCGCATGCCGAGGCACGCGCCGCTGCGACCCAGCCGCTCAGCCTTCAGGGCGGAAACCTGCCGGCCATGTCGCGCCCTGCCGAGACTACGCCCGAGGCAGGCAGCGATGCTCTGGCCGGTGGTGAAGCCGGTGCGCCTGCGATGCCGGAAATGGACCCCGATGCCGCCTTCTCCAACGCCCGCTCGCGCCTTCTGGACGGTGATTTTGCTGGCGCGCAGGAGCGCTTTGCCAGCTTTGTGAACACCTATGGCGACCACCCGATGGTTGGCCAGGCGTGGTACTGGCTTGGCGAGACCCATTTTGCGCAAGGCAATTATCAGGACGCGGCAGATTCCTATATGTCCTCGCTGCGCACCGACCGGCGCGGGGAGCGTGGACCCGATGCTCTCGTGCGTCTTGGCGCCTCGCTGGCAGCGATGGACCAGTCTGCAGCGGCCTGCAATGTGCTTGGATCGTTTGGCCAGGAATTTCCCAACGCCAGCCCCGAAGCACGCCAGCGCGCCGCGCGTGAGCGTAGCCGCGCCGGGTGCCGCTAGACTCTGAACCCGAAGCCTGGGCGAGAGCCGCCGAACGGCTCTGCCCGTCCGGCCCGCTGGTGCTTGCCCTGTCGGGCGGCGGCGAT
>NZ_JBQLZR010000268.1:0-18766 GCF_052168375.1 Glycocaulis sp. | reverse complement strand
GGTCGGTCGTGATCAGCCCGATCAGCATTTCGCCCATTGCAAGCAGAAGCAGGCTTGCGCCCACCGCAAAGAGGGCGGCCTGTTCGCTTGCCAGCCGCAGCGCGCGTTTGAGGCCTGTCCAGTCGCCGCGCCCGGCTGCGCGCCCTGTCACCGTTTCGGTGACGTGCGCAAAGGCATCGAGGAAATAGGCAATGACGGAAATGAACTGCAAAAGCACGGCATTGCCTGCCATGACATCCGTTCCCTCGCGCAGGCTCATCTCGTTGAACCAGGCAAAGCCCGCCAGGAGCGCGAGTGTGCGCAGGAAAATGTCCCGGTTGACGCCAAACAGGCGACGCAGCGCGGCGGGCGCCAGGATCAGGGCCAGCGGCGCCTGTGCCTGCCGCCGGGTACGCAGCACCTGCCAGATGATCACGGCACCGGCGAGCAGGTGCAGCCAGAGTGCAAGCGTGCTGGCAAGCGCCACTCCGCTGACTCCCCATCCGAAGCCTGCGACGAACAGGATGGAAAGGCCCGCATTGAGCAGGTTAAGCACCACCTGCAGAGCGAGCGCCATGCCCGTGCGGCCAAGCCCGATCAACCAGCCATAGAGCGCAAACCCGGCCAGCGCTGCCGGTGCGCTCCAGATGCGCGCATCGAAATAGTCCCGGCCTGCACCCTCCACGCTGCCTTCGGCGGAAAAGACGCCGAAGGCCAGTTCGCGCAAGGGCCACTGGGCGGCGACGAGGACCGTGCCGACCGCCAGTCCGGTCAGCAGGCCGCGTATCAGGCTGGCGCGCACTTCTGTCTCGTCGCCGCGTCCATCGGCTTGCGCGGTCAGGCCGGTCATGCCCATGCGCAGGAAGCCGAAGGCCCAGAACAGGAAATTGAAGATCAGCGCACCCAGCGCAACGGCTGCGATCTCTGCGGTCGCGCCCGTCCGACCGATAACGGCGATATCGACCAGCCCGACAAGCGGAGTTGCGATATTGGCTGCCATGATCGGCAGGGCCAGCGCCAGAACGCTGCGGCGGGTGAGGGCGGGCTCGCGGACCATGCGCACCGGGATAAATATAAATCACGGGTCTCGCAAACGCCCTGTGATCACTCTAGCTTGCCTGTCCAGATGCAATTCCCTTCAGGAAGGATGGCCGCCATGATCCGTGCCTATGCCGCCCGCGAACGCGCCGGAAAATTTGAAACGATCAGCTATGATCCCGGCCCGCTTGGCGATGACGAGGTCGAGCTGAAGGTCGAGGCGTGCGGGCTTTGCCATTCCGATTTGTCGCTTCTGGACGAGGAATGGGGCGAGACACAGTTTCCGCTGGTGCCTGGCCATGAGGTGGTTGGCACCGTCACGCAGGCCGGCAAGGCGGTGCGACACCTGAAGGCTGGTGACCGTGTCGGCGCGGGCTGGATGTCACGCTCCTGCCTGACCTGCCATTCCTGCATGAGCGGGGACCATAATCTCTGTCCGGACTCGCAAGGCATTGCGGTCGGCCGTCATGGCGGCTTCGCCGACAGCGTACGCCTGCAGGCAGCCTGGGCAGTAAAACTGCCCGAAGGGCTCGATGCGCGCAGCGCGGGGCCGCTTTTTTGCGGCGGCATCACGGTGTTTGCGCCCATTCTCGCCTTTGATGTCAAACCCACCGACAAGGTTGGCGTCATTGGTATTGGCGGGCTGGGCCATCTGGCCGTCCAGTTCCTGAAAGCCTGGGGATGCGAGGTCACGGCCTTCACCTCGACCGGATCGAAGGCCGAGGAAGCACGCGCGCTGGGCGCTCACCGTGTAGTCGACAGCCGGTCAAAGGATGCGCTGAAAGCCGAAGCGGGCCGCCATGACTTCATCATGTCCACCGTCGCGGTACCGCTGGACTGGAACCGGTATATTGCCGCGCTCGCGCCAAAGGGCCGGCTGCACACGGTGGGCGTCGTGCCCGAACCGATCGCGGTTCCGGCCTTCAGCCTGATCGGCGGGCAGAAATCGGTATCCGGTTCGCCGGTGGGCAGCCCGGCGGTCATGGCGACCATGCTGGAGTTCTGTGCGCGCCACGCCATTGCGCCGCACGTCGAATACATGCCCATGAGCCAGATCGACGATGCCTTCCAGCGTCTGCGTGAAGGCAAGCCGCGCTACCGCATCGTTCTTGAAAACGATTTTGCCTGATAACGAAAAAAGGCCCCCGCGATTATGGCGCGGGGGCCAGCAAACGCCGCGGCGAAAGGGAAATGACGCCGGGCAATGGCAAAGGATGAAAGGCTAGCGCTCTGCGCTGGCCACGGTGATGCGGCCTTCGCGGCCGTCAAACTGCGCGTACTCATCGCTGTAGAGCGCATCGAGAGCTTGCTGCAGGGTCTGCTCCTGACAGCGGCTTTCCGCAGCGCGGCGGTCAAGACCGCGAAGGCCGGTCGCGCGGCAGACATCTTCTGCAGCGGCTTCAAGGCGGGCTTCAAGCGCGCCCCGGCCCGGCTGGGATTGCAGGTCCGACGCACGGAAATCGACGGTGATGGAGGGGGCGGTGCTGGCGAATGCAGGCGCACCGAGGCAAGCCGCCGCAATCGCGGCTGCGAGGATGGGAGACGTTTTCATGGGCTGGATTCCTTCTTCCTGAGTTCTTGTCGACCAAGCCGGAACGGGTGCGGGTAACTGTCGTCCCGCTTTGCCCGTTTTGGCTGGGTGCACTTTGAAACTCAGAACATTGCGAAGGTATGTCGCCTCGATGAAATCTGCTTAACGTGCGGCTTTGCTGCGTGCCGATTTCGCCTCACCGGAGCAGCGCTTCGAGCAATAGCGCACCTCGTCCCAGACACGCTCCCACTTCTTGCGCCAGGTGAACGGGCGCCCGCACGATGCGCAGGTCTTGGTGGGAAGATCGCCTTTGCGCCTCATTGGCCCGTATCTCCGAAATCGAGCATGCCCTGACGCGGATCGCCGCCCTTGCCGGTCCGGCGGACGGGGCGGATGCCCGTCTGCTTCAGTCCCGATTTGCGGCTGCCATGGCGCTCATTGATCTGGCGGGCGGCATCGCGATAGCCGGCTTGGCGGCGGATTTCCGTCAGGCGGGCGCGGGCGTCTCGCGCCGCCACTTCATGATCGAGAATACGCACCGGATAGGTCTCGCCCAGGATGACACCGGCATTTGCCAGATCGGCAGACGAGGCAAGCCAGGGCGCATGGCGCGCCGCAACGGGAAGGCGTGCCAGTTCCGGTACCCAGCGGCTGATGAAGACGCCCTCCGGGTCCTGGTCGAAGGATTGCTTGAGCGGGTTATAGATGCGCGGCGTGTTGATGCCGGTCGTGCCGGACTGCATCTGGAATTGCGGGAAGTGAATGCCCGGCTCGTAATCGGTAAACCGGGCGGCCAGCCGCCTCGCCGGTTCGCGCCAGTCCTGCCAGAGATGATAGCTGGAAAAGGCTGCGGCCATGGCCCGCATGCGGAAATTGAGCCAGCCCGTTTCCTTGAGTGCCCGCATGCAGGCATCGACAAAGGGAAATCCGGTCTCGCCATCAATCCAGCGCTCTATCGTGTCGCGGTCGCCTGCAGGGCGCGCATCGCGCCAGGCCGGGTGCATCTCTGCGTATTCCAGACTCGTCTGGTCTTCGAACTTCTGGATGAAATGGCAATGCCAGTGCAGGCGCGCGATGAAACTGTCGATCGAGCGGACAAAGGGCGTGTTGCCCGCATTGCGGTGACGCTCCCTTGCCCGCAAGCCAGCCTGGAAGGTTTCGCGCATGGACAGCGTGCCAAGGGCGAGATGGGCCGAAACGCGCGAGCACGCCTCGTAGGCCGTGACCGGCGATGACATGGCCTTGCGGTAGTGCTCACCGCGGACGGTGAGGAAGCTTTGCAGGTCTGTGATGGCTGCCTTGCGCCCGCCGGTCTGGCGAAAACGGCATGGATCGTCCTTTAGTCCAAGCTGGGCCGGGTCCGGCGGCGCTTGCCTCATCAGTTGCGGCCCGTCCAGCGTTTCCGGCACGGCGCAAACGCTCTGCATCATGAACCGGTCCCAGCGCTGCGCCCATCCATTGCGCGAGCCCATCGGCCGCAACACGCCGTGCTGCTGATGCTCGGTGAAGGCGATGCCGCGGTCGGAGGCCCAGCGGGCGACGGACCGGTCGCGCTGCCAGCTGGCCTCCACCCCCGTTTCCTCGTGCGGCTCGATATGGGTAAAGGGATGCTCGTCATGCAGGCGGGCCAGCACCTCGCAAGCCTCGCCCGTACGTACTGTAAGGCGGATGCCTCTCCCTTGCAGTGACTGGTCCAGGCCGTTGAGGCAATCAGTCAGGAACGCATATTGCCGGCCCGAATAATCGGCGCGGGCCCACAGGAAAGGCTCGACGATATAAAGCGCGATGACCGGCCCGCGCTGAGCCGCTGCGGCAAGGGGCGCATGGTCATGAACCCGCAGGTCGCGCTTGAACCAGACCAGGCTCGTGGTCATTGCGCCAGCCTGCGCCATACCGCCTTGATGACCGGCCGGACGGGCAGGAAGAGCCGGTAGGCTAGCTCGAGAATCCAGACCATGGGGGGCAGGGCAGCGACATGGCCTGCCCAGCGCCAGCCCGGCGTTGCTTTCCACAATTCGGCGAAGGCGCGGGCGCCGCTGACAAGCCGGCCATCAGCCAAGCGGACGTGGAAGCGCGTCATCGCCCGCTCACGGCTCAAGGCGCCCGGAAGTGCGGTGCCGTCCGCGTGGATATCGACAAAGTCAGCCGCCGCACCCTGCTTGCGATAATGGCCGATCTCTGCCCGGCACATCGGGCAGCTGCCATCGAAATACACCTCGCACGCTCCATATTGGGCGTCGGCTGCAGCGTGTTGATCTTGTGTTTGCGTTTTGCGGTCCATCTAGGCTGATATCTAGAAGGACGAGGGGACGGGTAAAGGGGATATGGCCATCGCGAACATCGCCATCATTGGAGCGGGACTGGCGGGCGCTGCCTGCGCGCAGGCCCTGCGGGAAGCCGGGCTGGCATGCGTGCTATACGACAAGGGCCGCGGTCCCGGCGGGCGCCTGTCCACGCGGCGTACCGAAACACCGCTGGGCGAAGTGAGCCTCGATCACGGTGCCCAGTTCATTACGGCAAGGGGCGAGGCCTTCTCCGGGCTGATGCGCTCTGCGGCCGCCGCCGGACAGGCATCCGTCTGGCAGGGACGGCTGGTGTCGATCGACCGTGCCGGCAATGTCGAACCCTTGCGGCCGGAAGAGCGCTGGGTCGGCGTTCCGGGCATGAACGCGGTCGTCAAACATGCCCTCGAGGGCTTCGACGTACACTTCTCCAAGCGCATCCAGCGCCTTGCCGGCGGGCCGGGCGCGTGGATGCTGGTTCTGGAAGATGGCAGCCGGCAAGGTCCGTTCGATGCGGTCGCGATTACCATCCCGCCTGAACAAATGGTCGATCTGCTCGCGCGAACTGATGGCGACTTCTCTACCCAGATCGCGCAGGGCAATGGCGCTGTTATCGGTCCGTGCCAGGCGGTAATGGCGGTTCTCGATGCGCCTTTTGATCCCGGCTTTGACGGAGCAAAGCTCTATGGCGGCGCGCTGGCCTGGATGGCCCGTTCGCTGTCACGTCCCGGGCGGTCAGGTCCGGAGAGCTGGATCCTGCATGCCAGCACCAGCTGGTCTGCCGCCAATCTGGAAGGCGACCCTGACGATGTGGTGCGCAATCTCGTGGAAGAGGCCCATATCCGCTTCGGCTTCCCGGCACGTCCGGCGTGGGCAGCAGCTCATCGCTGGCGCTACGCTTTGAGCGAACGCGCGCCGGGCACGCCCTTTGCGATCGATGAGACCGGCACGGTCGGATGCGCAGGCGACTGGCGCCTTGGCGGACGTGCAGAGCTGGCCTGGGATAGCGGCGCGGCGCTTGGCGCCGCGCTGGCCAGCCGATTTGCGGCCTAGGCTTCGCTCTCCGGCTTGATCAGGAAATGGCCGTGCAAGGCCGCTACTGGCGCGGCCCGGCGGTCCTGCCAGGCTTCCACGCGCACATTGGCGACGCGGGCACCCTGACGGGTGATGATCCCGCGCGCATACACATCCATCGGGCGCGCCGGGCGCAAATAGTCGACGGAGACGTCGATGGGTTTGGGCAGGGCGGCAAGGCGCGTGCCGGCCAGCAGCGCCGCCGAGGCGGCGATCTCCATGAACGCCCCGATGGCGCCGCCATGCAGGGCCGGGATCAGCGGATTGCCAACCAGCGTGTCGGTATAGGGCAGTATCGCGGTCAGCTCGTCACCATGACCGTCAAAGCGCACGCCCATGGTGCGCACGTATGGGCTCGACAGAAGGGGCTCCAGCGCGCTCATGCCTTGTCTACCTTCGAGATCGGAGTGGCGGACTTGCCGAAGGCGCGCCGCGCCTTTTCGGCGGCTTCCTGACTGACCCGGCTGACCATGAAGGCCGCTGTGGCAGTGGCCACAGGATCGGCTTCGTCGCCGTCATGGGCAATGGCCGTGACGAAGGCAAAAAGGCCGGAGGCGCGGATGCAGCGGGCAACAGCAACCACGTCACGTCCAGGCTCGGCGGGGCGCATGTAGTCGAGGCGCAGATCAAGCGTGGCGGTAGCATCCTTGCCGCCGAGACCGGCAAAGGCGGCAAGCCCGCAGGCATGATCGAGAAGGGCGGTGACGACACCGCCGTGCAGCACGCGGGTATCCGGGTCGCCGATCAGGTCATCGCGGTAGGGCGCGCGCAATATGGCGAGGCCCTCCTCGATGCGTTCGAGGCGAAAGCCGAGCGCAACGGCATGGGGCGAGCCCTCCACAAGAAGAGGCGCCAGCGTATCGAGCAGCGATTGCAGATCATTTGCCATGCCTGCCGTTTAACGGCAGGCGCGCAGCAAGGCCAGAGGCAGCATCAGGGGGGCGATGTCAGGCTGCGAGCCTGCGGGCAGTGATCTTTTCAAGGCCGTTGACGAGTTCATTGCGATGGGCGGGCGGCGCGCCTTCGAATTCCTGCAGGCGGCGCAGGGCCGAACGGTGCAGGGTGATGATCTCGGTCTCGCGCGGTCCGATATCCTTCACGGTTTCCAGATACTGGCGCAGGGACCGTCCGACGCGCGCCGCGATCATGTCGCCCTGACGCATCATGGCAGCAGCCATGGCGTCTGCCTGGGCAAGGGCGGCTTCCAGCGGTGTTGCCAGACCTGCTTCCACGTCCGGGCCGCGCTTCCAAGCAATGCGTCCGTCCTGGTTGGGACGGATGCGGCGGTCCGGACCGGCAAAGCTGTCGGTTTCCACATAGGCACGCGGCCGGCGCACGGTTTCATCGAGGCGCGAAAACAGCATGGCCGGCGAGACAGGGCGCAGGACAAAGCCATTGACGCCGGCATCGCGGGCCCGTTCGACTTCGCGAAGCTGCCCGGTGCTGCCTAGGGCGATGATGGGGGCGCGGCGAACCGGCAGATTCTTGCGGCGCAGGGCGCGCGTCAGGGCAGGACCTGGCGAACCCTTCTCCGACCAGTCGGCTATGATGATGGGACGCGCAAAGCCTGTTGCGGCGTTCAGCCCGGCTTCGATGTCACCAAAGGTCGAGACGCGATCCGCGCCCGCGTGACGCAGGACATCAGCCACCAGCCGGCGCAGGAAATTTGACGGATCAACGATGAGTATGGGGCGATCCTGCCAGCGGGCCGATACCGTCCGCTGGACGGGCGTGCTTGTCGCCAGATCGTCGAATTGCATGGCTGCCCCGCTGTCCCGCCAGTCCCCGCTTGAAGAAAACGCTAGCAGGGGTGAAGGGCAAAAGCCCGTTCAAACCGGTTTCAGGGTTAATAGCGGGTAAGCCCGATCAGGAACGCCGGCCCATGGCGGCGAAGACCCGCCACAGGATCCAGAGCGGCACAACGAGGACGGCACCGAGCAGGAAGTAGCGTACCGACCAGCCCAGCGATTCCGTCACGATGACGAAGAAGCGGTCCCACGCCCGGGCAATCGTGCCGAAGAAATCGACCCAAAGCTCTGCCGGGTCAATATTGAACAAGGCCAGCACCAGCCCTGCCAGCACACACAGCAGGAACAATACCAGTATGTCGCGCAAGCGCACCGAGACGAGGCGCTGCAGGAAGGTCTTTTGGGGCTCGTGTGTATCGCTCATGCGCGCACATTAGCGCAAAGATTGCGGCACGTGTGAGGCGAAATCGAAGGCCTAGCCCGGCTTGTTGATATGAACCTGGTGCGGATACGGGATTTCAATGCCTTCAGCGTCGAAGGCGAGCTTCATGAGGCGGGTCTTTTCCCAGAAATAGGCCCAGTAATCCTCCGATTTCACCCAGGCGCGGGCGGTATAGTCGACCGACGAGGCGCCGTGCGCTGCCACCTCCACGACCACTTCGGGCATGGGCAGGACGCGCTCGTCATCCTCCAGCACCTTCCGGATCACGCCGCGGACTTTTTCGACATCGGATTCGTAGGAGGCGCTGAACATGAAATCGACCCGGCGCGTGTCGTAACCGGAGAAATTGATGATGACCTGCCCCCAGGACTGGGCGTTGGGCACGATCACCTGGCGGTTATCGGGCGTTGTCAGCTCCGTGTAGAAGAGGGTGATGTCACGCACGCTACCCGAGGCTCCGCCAATATCGACGAAATCGCCGATCTTGTAGGGCCGGAAGAAGACGATCATCACGCCGGCAGCCACGTTGGACAGCGTGCCCTGCAAGGCAAGGCCGATCGCAAGCGTCATCGCGCCGAGCGCGGCGACGAGCGAGGTGGTCTCGACCCCGAAGCGCGTCAGGACCGCGATGATGACCACCGCAATGATCAGATAGCGAACGATCGAGGCGAAAAAGACAGCAAGCGTCGTGTCGATGCGCGGATGGTTCACCGCCCAGTTGCGCACACGCCGGGAAATGAACCCCGCCATGAACATGCCGACGACGAGGATCAGGCCGGCGAGCGCAACATTGACAAGAACCGCGACCCCGACCGTGGCGAGGTATTGCGTGATGGTGTCAATCTGAGCGTTCAAGTCGCCGCCAATTTCCATGCCGGGGTGTCCTTTTGCCAATGATTTCAGATGTTGCGGGCCGTTTAGCATGGAATGACCGCGAGGTCGAACCGGTGGCGGGGCCGCCGCCGCAGGCGTGCACGCAGGAGTGCATGAACTGCGCCGGACTTCATACGTGAACGGAAAAGCAGGGTTCCCCAAATGCCCCGGTAATGCTTAATCTTGCCGCCATAAGGGCGGCGCGGACCGCCTCGTTCAGACATGATGCGGACCGGAAGGCAGCCATTGCCCGGTGTTCTGCGCCAAGGGGGAAAGATCATGACCAAGGCCGATGCGCCTGCCACTCAGGAGCGCCAGACCGGGATTCTCGGCTGGATCGAGAAGACGGGCAACAAGCTGCCTGACCCGGTCATCATTTTTGCCTGGCTTATCCTGATACTGGTCGCGATCTCGATCGTGGCGGAACTCTTCGGCGTGTCGGTGGAACACCCGGTGCGCGTCAACGAGGACGGAACGCCCGTGATCGAGGAAGCGCGCATGCTGGTGCGCTCCGAGATCATTGAAGGCCTGCTGGTGCGCATGCCGACTATCTTCACCTCCTTCCACCCGCTGGGTTATGTGCTGGTGGTCATGCTGGGCGCCGGTGTCGCCGAGCGCGCGGGCCTTTTCGGCACCGCGATGCGCGCAGCCGTGCGCAACGCGCCGCGCTTCCTGCTGACGCCGGTCGTGGCGCTGGTGGCGATGCTGGCAAACCTCGCCGCCGATGCGGCCTATGTGGTGCTGATACCTCTGGCTGGTGTCATCTATGCTGCGGCGGGACGCCATCCCATCGCCGGTATAGCCGCGGCCTTTGCCGGGGTGTCGGGCGGGTTCTCCGCCAACCTCTTCCCCGGCCAGCTTGACGCGCTGCTGTTTGGCATAACCGAAGCGGCTGTCGGCACGCTGGTTGCCGACTGGACGATGAACATTGCCGGCAACTGGTTCTTCATCGCCGCGATGACGCTGATCTACCTGCCGATCATCTGGTTCGTCACCGATGCCATTATCGAAAAGCGCCTGGGCGCGTGGACCGGCGGCGCTGTCGCGGGCAGCACCTCGGCTGAGGATGATCCCGATGCGGAACTGACCCCCGGCCAGAAGAAGGGCCTAGCCCATGCCGGCCTTGCCGTGCTGGCGGTCATGTTCCTCTGGCTGTTCCTGACGATTGATCTCGTCGAGGCCGTGACGTTCGGGGCGGTATCCGTGTGGAACGGCAATCCGCCGCTTCTCAACCCCGATCCCGCGCTGGCCCCGGCCCAGCAGCTGGTCCCGTTCTTCTCTTCGCTGGTTGCCGGTTTCCTCTTCCTCTTCCTTGCCGCAGGCGTCGCCTACGGTATGGCAGCGGGCACGATCAAGACCCACCGCGACACTGTGGAGATGATGGCGGGCGGCATGAAGGACATGGGGTATTACCTCGTCCTCGCGTTTGCGGCGGCCTACTTCGTGGAGCTGTTCAACCAGTCCAATCTCGGCCTCATCGCCGCCGTCAACGGCGCGGGCGCCATCGAACAGTCCGGCCTTCCCTTGCCCATCGTTCTCGGCCTGATCGTGATCTTCGCGGGCATACTGAACCTGTTCGTCGGCTCGGCCAGCGCCAAGTGGGCCTTCATGGCGCCAATCCTGGTCCCGATGCTGATGCTGCTGGGTGTCAGTCCGGAAATGGCAACGGCGGCCTATCGCGTCGGCGACAGCGCTACCAACATCATCACCCCGCTCATGGTCTATTTCCCGCTCGTGCTGGTATTTGCCCGCCGCTGGGTGCCAGAGTTCGGTATCGGGTCGCTGACGGCGGCCATGGTGCCCTATTCGCTCTGGCTGCTGATCAGCGGGATCATCCTGACCATCGCCTGGGTGTTCCTCGGCCTCCCGCTGGGGCCAGGCGCAGAGGTCGGGTACACGCTGCCTACCGCTGGCCAGTAGCAATAGCCGGAAATCACAGGAGTACGCATGTCTGACGCTGCGGATAAGCCCCGCAAGGGCGGGTTTCTCGATGCCGTGGAACGGTTCGGCAATGCCTTGCCTGATCCGGTCTTCATCTTTGTCTGGCTGATCCTGATCCTGATGGCGCTCTCTGCGCTTGCCGCAGGGCTGGGCATGAGCGCGGTCAACCCGATCACCGGTGAAACCCTGCAGGCAAGTTCTCTGCTGTCGCGCGATAACGTGCAGCGATTGCTGACCTCCATGCCGCAGACCCTGACCGGCTTCACCCCGCTCGGGCTGACGCTGGTCATCATGCTGGGCGCGGGCGTCGCGGAACGTTCGGGCTTTTTCTCGGCGGCTTTGCGTGCGGGCCTGCGCAATGCGCCGAAAAAGGCGATGACGCCCATCGTCATGCTGCTGGCGCTGGTGGCGACGCACTCGTCTGACGCGGCCTATGTGGTCCTGATCCCGCTCTCGGGCGTGATCTACGCCTCTGTCGGGCGCCACCCCATTGCCGGTATTGCAGCGGCCTTTGCCGGGGTTTCGGGCGGCTTCTCAGCCAATTTCATGCCTGGCCCCATCGACGCCCTGATCCTCGGTGTGACCGAGCCGGCCGTGCATGTGCTCGATCCCAGCTGGATGGCAAACCTTGCCGGCAACTGGTTCTTCATCGCAGGCATGGCGGTCGTGTTCTTCCCGCTGGGCTGGTTCGTCACCGACCGCATCATCGAGCCGCGCCTTGGCGCCTATGTGCCGACCTCTGCGACACCAATCTCCAGCCAGAAGGCCGATTCCGAACTGGCGCCGGAAGAGCGCAAGGGCCTGTGGTGGTCGCTCTTTGCCTTCCTCGGCATTACCGGCATCTGGCTCCTTCTGACCTTTGGTCCGGGGCAGTACCTGCAAAATCTCGAAGCCGATCCCGCCTTCCGCTTCGATCCGATGATCCAGAGCCTGATCGCCTATTTCTTCTTCCTGTTCCTCTTTACCGGCGTTGCCTTCGGTGCGGCGGTGCGCACCATCCGCAGCCACCGCGATGTCGTGCAGATGTCGACCGAGGCGATGAAGGACATGGCGGGCTATATCGTGCTTGCCTTTACCGCGGCCCATTTTGTCGTCCTGCTGACCTGGACGAATATGGGCGGCATCCTTGCCATTGAGGGCGCGCGCGCCATCGAGGCAGCGGGCCTTCCCGCGCCGCTCCTGCTGGCGGCTGTCGTGGTGCTGAGCGCGACCTTGAACCTCGTCATCGGCTCGGCCAGCGCCAAATGGGCGGCCATCGCGCCTATCCTCGTGCCCATGCTGATGCTGCTGGGCGTCAGCCCGGAAATGTCGACGGCGGCTTACCGGGTCGGTGACAGCGTGACCAACATCATCACGCCGCTCATGGTCTATTTCCCGATGGTGCTGGCCTTCTGCCGCCGCTGGGACCCTGAGTTCGGCATGGGCGGCCTTCTGGCGAACATGCTGCCCTATTCGTTCTTCTTCCTGATCGGGGGCCTCGCGCTCACCATTTTCTGGGTCGCGCTCGGGCTGCCGGTCGGGCCGGGGGCACCGGTCGGCTATGACGTGCCTGCCAGCGTCCCGCAAATGTAAGGATTGGCCGCAATGAGCCTCGTTCTCCACCACCTCAACGCCTCTCGCTCGCAGCGCATCATCTGGCTGCTGGAGGAGTTGGGCCTGCCTTACACGCTGGTCCGCCACGAACGGGACGCGCAGACGCGTCTTGCGCCGCCCGAACTGCTGAAAGTGCATCCAATGGGCAAGGCGCCCCTGCTTGAACATGACGGTCAGGTCATCGCCGAGACCGGCGCTATTGCGCAGTACATTCTCGCCATGTTCGACACCGAGCATCGCCTGCATCCCAAGCCCGGCCGGCCGGAGTTTGCGCGCTATCTGGAATGGATGCATGCGGCCGAAGGCTCGCCATTCCTCCCCGGACTGATCCTGGTGTTTGTCCGTGCGACGGGCCTTCAGGATTCGCTCCTTGCCGGCTGGATGACCGGAGAGCGTGACAAGGCGACGGCTACAATTGAACAGCACCTGTCCCGGCACACATGGTTTGCCGGTGACATGTTCACCGCTGCCGACTGCCTGATGGGCTTCCAGCTCGATTCCATGGAGAAATCGGGTCTTCTGGAGAACGCGCCTTCAATCCGCGACTGGCTGAAACGTGCCCATGCCCGCGAAGGCTACAAGCGCATGCTGGAGCAGGGCGTCTAGCCTGCCGGACTGATTTTCAGGAACTGGTGGAGGTCGTCGCTGCCGTCGCTGCGGTCGTGACGGCAATGATGGCCGCTGTCTGGGCCGCGATTACCGCAGCCATCGCAGAAACGCTGCCAAGCCCGCCTTCGCCGCGCGCGCCCAGCCAGACCAGATGGGCAAGGCGCAGCCGCGCCGACCCGGTTTGCGTCACCTTGCCAAGTTCTGCCATGTTGGCGTCGATCTCGGCCAGATCGCCGGGCGTTACACCATGGGCAGCCCACTCGATGAAGATGTGCCGGTTACCGGCATGGCGAAGGGCCTTGTAGGCGCGAACGCCCTCGCGCAGCGCGAGGTAGCGGTCACGCACGCTGGCCGCTTCCTGCCCGTAGAGCGCGCAAAGCCGCGCGCCTTCACGCTTCAGGCCTCGCGTGGCCTTTTCCGCTGCAAATACAGCCATGGCCGCTTCCCGCGCCCGCACGACCGTTTCCGGCGCATCGTCCTGTGCGGCATGAGAGGCGGCAAACTGGTCCGTGATTGCCGGATTGGCCCGCCACCAGGGCGGGCGGATTGCCGACCGGATGGCAAAGAAGCGCCGCACGGCGTGCGCGGAACCGGCATCGGCGAGAGCCAGAACGAGGGCAACCCGGCTACCCCCCGCATAGAGCTTTCCGGCATTGGCTTGCTTTTCACCGGCTTTCAGCGCGTCGCGCAGGCGGACGAACTCTGCCGTTGCACGGCCATTGCCGACCAGCAGCGCAGCATAGAGCCAGCGCAGGCTGCCACTGGGTGCATGCCAGCTGCCAAGCGCACTCTTGAGCGCGTCATGCCCGCCCACAAGCTGCCCGGCAAGGCTGGCCGGATCGCCGTCCGAGAGGGCCAGCGCATAGGCGCTGAACCACGCAGCTGTGCTGTCTGGCCCGCCCTTGAGGGCTTTCACTTCGCCATGGACAGCTTTGAGCCGGGCAATATCCATCCTTCTATTCGTCGGCCGGCATGGCCGGACGGGCCAGGTCCAGCCCGGTATGGAAGGCGATGAAGGCCCACTTGTCCGCCGTTTCCTCGATTAGCTTGGAGACCGGCGTGCCGGCACCATGTCCGGCCCGCGTCTCGATGCGGATCAGTGTCGGGGCGTTGCCGGTATCGGCGGCTTGCAGGGCGGCGATATACTTGAACGAGTGGCCCGGCACGACGCGGTCATCGGTATCGGCCGTGGTTACGAGCGTCGCCGGATAGCCTTCGCCTTGGGGGATGGTGTGCAGCGGTGAGTAGGCGTAGAGGACATCGAACATTTCCGGGTCCTGCGGGCTGCCGTAATCATCCACCCAGAACCGGCCAGCGGTGAACTGGTTGAAGCGCAGCATGTCCATCACGCCGACGCCCGGCAGGGCCGCGGCGAAGAGGTCCGGGCGCTGGTTTGCTACCGCCCCGACGAGCAGCCCGCCATTGGAGCGGCCCTCGATGGCGATGTTGTCCGGGCTGGTCCAGCCCATTTCGATCAGGTGCTCGGCGGCATTGATGAAGTCGTCGAACACGTTCTGCTTGTTGGCAAGGCGGCCGCCATCGTGCCAGTCGCGCCCGTATTCGGAGCCACCCCGGATATTGGCAAGAGCAAACACCCCGCCCATTTCCATCCATTGCAGGCGGCGCACGTCAAAGCCCGGCGTCATCGAAATGTTGAATCCGCCATAGCCATAGAGAAGGGTGGGACGCGAGCCGTCCGGGGTCACGTCGCGGTGGTGCACGATATACATCGGCACCTGCGCTCCGCCGGTCGATCCGTAGAAGACTTGGGAAACGGCATAATCTTCGGGATCGAAGGTCAGTTCGGGCTGGGCAAAGACACTGCTTTCGCCCGTCTCGACATCGTAGCGGTAGACGGTCGGCGGCTGGTTGAAGCTGGTAAAGCTGTAGAAGGTCTCGCTGGCATCGGGACGCCCGTCAAAGCCGCCCGCCTGGCCGAGACCTGGCAGTTCGACCTCGCGCACTGGCTCGCCCTGCGGGGTGTAGATGCGCACGACCGAGCGCACGTCTTCAAACGATTGCACGATCAGATGCCCGCCGACATGGCTGGCGCTGGTGATCGGGTAATCGCCCTCGGCGATGATGTCGGTCAGGGCCGAAGGATCAGCCAGATCGAGCGAAACGATGCGCTGGTTGGGCGCATCGAGATCGGTCAGGAACAGGAAGGTCGATCCGATATTGCCGACCGGCACATGGTTGTTGGCATAGCCTTCGAACACGGCCACCGGCTCGGCGCCTTCTTCGGTCAGGTCGAGGATGTGGATGCCGTTTCCGTCCGTGCCGGTCGAGGAATATATGACCAGATAATCGCCATCATCGCTGACAAAGCCGCGCCAGCCGACGGCCGGATTATCGGGATCCGCCATGATGAGGCGGTCTTCGCTCTGGTCGGTGCCAAGCGCGTGGAAATAGATTGCCTGGTCCATGTTGAGCGAGGTGAACTCCTCGCCCTCGGCCGGCTGCGGATATCGTGAGTAGAAAAAGCCCGATCCGTCCTTGGCCCACGAAAGATTGGAGAACTTGATCCATTCAAGCTGGTCGCCCAGCGTCTCGCCGGTCTCGACATTGATGACGCGCGCCGTGCGCCAGTCCGACCCGCCATCCTGCAGCATGTAGGCGACATGGCTGCCATCCGGGCTCGCCCAGGTGCCAGCCAGTGCCACCGTGCCGTCTTCCGAAAGCGAATTGGGATCGATCAGGACACGCGCTTCGCCGTCCAGACCATCGCGCACCATGTAGACAGACTGATCCTGCAGCCCGTCATTATAGGAGTAGAAATAGCGTCCCTCGCGCGCTGACGGCACAGAGACGCGCTCATAGTCCCACAATTCGCGCAGGCGGGCCGCGATCATCGACCGGCCCGGCAGGTTTTCCAGATAGCGGTTGGTGACCGCATTCTGCGCGGTGACCCAGGCCTCCACCTCGGCGCTGACGCGCACATCACCTTCAAGCCAGCGATAGGGGTCGGAGACCTCCACTTCGCCTTGCGCCGCAGACTGGTAGATATCGACCTGCTCGACCGTGCGGGTCGTCGGGTATTGCAGACGCTCTTGCGTGTGGGCCGCGCCGACAATGACAGCGCTGGCATCGCCTTCGCTCGTCGCAACCTGTTCACCGCATGCGGAGAGGGCCAGAAGGCCCGCCAGCGGAAGGATAATGCCACGCGTCATGTCATGCGCTCCCCGTGAGTGGTTGATGGGGCAGAAACCTAGGCAGACAGGCAGAAAATGTCGACCGGCTGCGGCATCCGCCTTAAGTCTTCATCCCATGGACACAAGCGCTGCCTCGCCGCAACTTCCGCCCCTGTTCGCGCAATGGTTTGCACGCCGGGGCTGGGCGCCGCGCGCCCACCAGCTTGCCATGCTGGAAGCGGCGGGCGCGGGCGAGGATGTGCTCCTGATCGCGCCTACTGGCGGCGGCAAGACGCTGGGCGGTTTCCTGCCCTCTCTCATCGAGCTGGCAGACATTGCCGCCAATGGGGGCAGGGACCGGCCCCACACCTTGCACACGCTCTACATCTCGCCGCTGAAAGCCCTGTCGCAGGATGTCGCCCGCAATCTCATGACGCCGGTAGAGGAGATGGGACTCAAGCTGCGCATCGAGACGCGTACCGGCGATACACCGCAGGCCAAGCGCGCGCGCCAGCGCGCCGCCCCGCCCGACATATTGCTGACCACGCCAGAGCAGCTGGCGCTTTTCGTGGCGCAGGAAAACGGCGCGGCCTTCTTTGCCGACCTGAAGGCGGTGATCATTGACGAGGTGCATGCGCTTGCCCCGCAAAAGCGCGGCGACCTGCTCGCGCTCGGCCTTGCCGCCATCACCCGCTACGCCCCCGGTGCACGCCGTATCGGGCTTTCCGCGACGGTGAAGGATGTGGAGGGCCATGCCCGCTGGCTGTCGCGAAATCCGGCAAGCCCTCATCTCACCACCCGCGTCGTCACCGGGGCAGGCGGGGCAGAGGCCGATGTCTCCATCCTCACGCCCGATGCGCGCATCCCCTGGGCCGGGCATATGGGCCAGCACGCCATGGAGGGTGTCTACGCGCTTCTCAAGGAGGCGCGAACCGCGCTCGTCTTCGTCAACACCCGCTCCCAGGCCGAATTTGCCTTCCAGCAGCTCTGGCGGATCAATGACGACAATCTGCCGATCGCCCTGCATCACGGCTCTCTCAGCGTCGAGCAGCGACGCAAGGTGGAAGGCGCCATGGCCGCTGGAAAGCTGCGGGCTGTGGTATGTACCTCCACGCTCGATCTCGGCATTGACTGGGGCGATGTGGACCTTGTTGTCCAGCTGGGCGCACCCAAGGGCACCTCGCGCCTCATCCAGCGCCTGGGCCGGGCCAATCACCGCCTCGACGAAGTGTCCCGCGCGGTGCTGGTGCCGACCAACCGGTTCGAGCATCTCGAATGTCTGTCCGCGCGCGACGCGGTGGCCGAAAATGCGCTCGATGGCGAGCCCCTGGCGGGCGGCGCACTCGATGTCCTTGCCCAGCACGTCATGGGACGGGCGTGCGGCGATCCGTTCGCGGCTGATGCCCTCTATGCGGAAATATGCAGTGCTGCGCCTTACGCCGATTTGCCGCGCGAGACCTTCGACCAGGTTCTGGATTTCGTGGCGACCGGCGGCTATGCGCTGGGCACCTATGACCGCTTCTGCCGGATCGTGAAGGGGCGCGACGGGCTGTGGCGGGCGAGAAACCGCACCTTCGCCCAGCGCCACCGGCTGAATATCGGCACCATCGTGGAAAGCCCGATGCTGGATGTGCGCGTGGTCAGCGCGCGCAGCGGTGCAAAAAGCCTGCGCGCCGCGGGGCCGCGCCTGGGCCAGCTGGAGGAATGGTTCGCAGACCAGCTCAGCATCGGTGACACCTTCCTCTTTGCCGGGCAGGTCCTGCGCTTTGAAGGCACGAGCCAGACCGATCTCTTCGTCAGCCGGGCAAGCGGTGAGGATCCCAAAGTGCCCTCGTGGCAGGGCGGAAAGTTCCCGCTTTCCACCTATCTGGCCGAGCGCGTCCGCAAGCTGGTAAGTGAGCCGGAAAGCTGGCACAGCCTGCCGGACCAGGTGCGCGAATGGCTGGAGATTCAGCGTCTGCGCTCGCGCCTGCCGCAGGCCGACAGGCTGCTGGTGGAGACCTTCCCCCGCGCGGGCAAACACTACCTCGTCTGCTATCCGTTCGAGGGGCGGCTCGCGCACGCCACGCTCGGCGTGCTGCTGACGCGCCGGCTGGAGCGCCTTGGCCTCAAACCTCTGGGCTATGTGGCCAACGAATACGCGCTCTCCGTCTGGGCGCTGGAGGACATGGCCGGGGTCAACTTCGAACAGCTTTTCGACCCTGACCTGATGGGTGATGATCTTGATGCCTGGCTGAACGAGAGTGTGCTGATGCAGCGCACGTTCCGCTATTGCGCCCTGATTTCCGGACTGATCGAGCGCCGCCATCCCGGACTTGAGAAGACCGGACGGCAGGTCAGCTTCTCCGCTGATCTCATCTACAATGTGCTGCGTGAGCACGAGCCTGATCACATACTGATGCAGGCGGCATGGCGCGATGCTGCGACCGGACTTCTCGATATTCGCCGCCTGTCGGACCGTCTGGCGGCCATTGCCGGGCGCATTGATGCCGTCGCGCTGGACCGGGTGTCGCCGCTGGCCGTCC
>NZ_JBQLZR010000267.1:0-3928 GCF_052168375.1 Glycocaulis sp. | reverse complement strand
GGTTGGCTTCCGGCTTGTGAACCAGAACCAGCCGCCCGCCTTGCCCCAGCGTTGGCAGCACGAAATGGGAGGCGCCATGCGTCAGCCGCGCACAGGCAAGAAAGACCGGTGCGGCCTCCTGTCCGTAGCGTTCTTCCATGTTCAGGATATTCGCCATAACGGCGGTATTGGACTGGATCACACCTTTCGGCTCGCCGGTCGATCCGCCGGTAAACTTGATGGCCATTGTGTCGGACGGACGCCGGTTGACCGGCTCAAATCCCGGCGCAGGCCTTAGATCTGAAGGGATCGCCTGCACCGTCACACCCAGTGCGCGCAAGGCCTCTGCCTCGGCGGGGCCTGCGAGCACGCGCGCCGGCTTCACCTTCTTCAGTGCGGCGCTGTTGAGTTGCGGGCCATTGCTGGGGTTCAGCGGCACCCAGACCAGACCGGCAGACTGGATGGCCAGATATGCCGCGACATGATCGATCGTGTTGGCAGCTGACAGCGCTATGCGCTCGCCCGGCTGATGATCAGCGGCCAGCATGGCTGCAAGGCTGCGCACGCGCTCGGACAGTCCGAAAAAGCTGATGCGTCCGACGAGCCGCCCGTCGGAATCATATTCGCTGGCGGCACCGTGATCGGGATAGTTGCGGACAGCGTCCCAGAACAGGCTGACCGGCTGGGTGGAAAGGGAAAGACCGCTCATCGTGTCAGTACCGTCACCAGTGTGACGGCCTCCTCGACCCCCAGAAATCCGCCGCCGTTCTCGCAAACGCCAGCGCGTGCGCCCTCAACCTGCATCCTGCCTGCCTCCCCCCGCAATTGCCGGCACATCTCGACGATCTGGATGACGCCTGTTGCGCCTACCGGATGCCCCTTGGCGATCAGTCCGCCACCGGCATTGACCGGCACGCGCCCGCCGCGCCGGGTAGCGCCCGACGCGGTAAAGGCCCCGCCTTGCCCGCGCGGGCACAGTCCCAGATTTTCGATCTGAAGGATTTCGGCAAAGCTCGTGGCGTCGTGGACCTCGGCCAGATGCATGTCGGCGGGGCCCAGACCCGATGCCTCCCAGGCAAGATCGCTCGCGCGTTTGCCTACATGATTGTCCCAGTCATCCAGCTTGCGGGTGCGGGCCGTCGCCCAGCCAATTCCGGCCAGCTTCACCGCGCCCGCCTTGTCGCGCGCGGCGCGCGCTGACTGCAAGATGACGGCAGCTGCGCCATCGCTGACAGGCGCGCACATGGAGCGGGTCAGCGGCCAGATCACCGGCTTGTCGGCGAGAACCTCCTCGACCGTGAATGGCGTGCGGTATTGCGCGTGCGGATTGTCCGCCGCATGGGTGTGGTTCTTTGCGGCTGCCATGGCGAGGTGCTCGCGCGTGGTGCCGAAAGCCTCCATGTGCGCGCGGGCGATGCCTGCGTAGATGTCCATGAAGAAGCTGCGCGGCGCCTCTGCGGCTCCCGCCGGGATCAATCCGGCTCCAAGCGCCGCCATGGCACCCGCTGTCTCGTCGATACGCTCAATGTCGGTGCCGCCGCGAAAGGCGGCCATGACCTGATCGACACGGTCGGGAAAGACCATTTTTTCCGCGCCAACGACCAGCACGGTTTCAGCCTGCCCAGCGCGGATCATGCTGGCGGCCAGGGCTATCGCCGAAGACCCGGAGGCGCAGGCATTCTCGATATTGACGACCGGGATGCCCTCTATCCCCAGCGGTTGCAGCGCAATCTCGCCGCGCACTGCATTCTGCCCTTCCAGCATGGGCTGGCGGGTGTTGGAAAAGAAGGCCGCCTCGATCTCGTCGGCACGCAGATCTGCATCGTCCAGCGCCGCTTCAACCGCCTCGCGCGTCAGATCCTTCACGGAGCGGGCAGGGTGCTTGCCCAGCGCCGTCATGCCGATTCCGGTGATCTGGATACTGTCCATGCGGCGCGTGCCTCAAGCCGGTCTGGGCGCGGCTTGCCCTGTAACTTCGATAAAGATACTTTCATTTGGACGATACCGGCACCCGCCGGTTATGCAATCATTTTGCGACACGAATTCAGGTCTTCGGAGGGAAATTTGATGAGCGCTGCATCCCGGCTCTACGACCAGCATCACGAGACGCTTCGCACGGCCCTGGCAGCTGTGAAGACCCGCGATCACTGGAGCCCGTTCCGGGAATCGCCCAGCGCCAAGCTGCATGGCGAGGACGCGCCGCGCCTCGGCAAAGCCCGCTTTGACGCCCAGCTGGGCAAGCCCTTCGACCTCGACCAGCCGGGAACCATCGGGACGCTGGGTGCGGAAATGTCGCCCTACACGCGCCAGCCGCTCGGCATCACCTATCCCAAATCCGATCCGGCGGCGCTCTTTGCGGCCTCGCGAAAGGCCATGTCGGGCTGGATGAAGGCGAGCATCGCGGAACGGGCCGGGGTCATCACCGAGATGCTCTTCGCGATGGAAAAGAATGCCTTCGAGAACGCCCATGCGACCATGCATACCGCAGGGCAGGGCTATGTGATGGCGTTCTCCGGCTCTGGCGCAAACGCACTCGACCGGGGCCTTGAGGCGCTGGTCTATGCCATGAAGGCGATGGAGGATGTGCCCGAGGCCGCCAGCTGGACCAAGCGCTTTCTGGAGCCTGAGCCGGTCAGCCTGAAAAAGCGCTATGTGCGGGTGCCGCTGGGTCCGGCGGTCGTGATCTGCTGTGCGACCTTCCCCTTGTGGAATGCCTATCCGGCCATGACCGCCAATCTGATGACCGGCAATCCCGTCATCGTGAAGCCGCACCCGACAGGCGTCCTGCCGGTCGCCATGGCGGTGCGCACCTGCCGCGAAGTGCTGGAGAGGGCCGGATACGATCCTAACCTCGTACTGCTCGCGGCGGATGAGCCGGCAGACCAGATCACCATGAAGCTGCTTGAGCAGCCGGATTGCCGCATTGTGGACTATACCGGCTCGCAGCGCTTCGGGACGTGGATCGAGAACAACTGCCCGGGCCGTCTGGTCTTCACCGAGACGGCGGGCTGCAATTCGGTCGTGATCCATTCCGCGAACGATTTCCGCCGCGTGGCCCACACGGTAGCGCGCGCCATGGTGACGTTTGCCGCCCAGATGTGCACCGCGCCGCAGAACGTGTTCATACCCCGCTCCGGTGTCCAGACGCCGGACGGCATGATCAGCTATG
This sequence comes from Glycocaulis sp., assembly GCF_052168375.1. Lineage (NCBI taxonomy): Bacteria > Pseudomonadati > Pseudomonadota > Alphaproteobacteria > Maricaulales > Maricaulaceae > Glycocaulis > Glycocaulis sp. The sequence goes on along the minus strand of NZ_JBQLZR010000267.1, from coordinate 780 downwards.
ACGCGGCGGTGGAAACGCTTGTCTCGGCAATCGACAAGATTGCGGGCGACAACACGCTTGGTCCCGCTATCGCGGCCGCCGTGCAGGCCGATGCCACGATTGACAATGTCGAAGCGATGACCAGCAAGGGCGAGGCGGAGGGGACGATCCTTCGCCGGTCCGGCCCGGTCTCGAACCCGGATTACCCGGATGCCCGCACGGCCAGCCCGGTCCTGATCGAATGCGATCCTGCCAATGAGGATTTCTACGGTGAGGAGCGCTTCGGCCCGGTCAGCTTCGTCATTCCGGTCGAGACAGCCCGGCAGGGTGTGGAGCTTGCCACCGCGCAAGCCCGCACGCGCGGCGCCATCGCGTCCTATCTCTATTCCACCGACGAAAGCTTCATCGACGCCGCCGAGCCGGACTATCTGGCTGCTGGAGCCTCGGTCAGCATCAATATCGATCGCGGCATGCCGATGAACTTCATGGGAGCATATTCGGACTATCACGTCACGGGGCTCAACCCGGCAGGCAATGCCAGCTTGACCGATCTCGCCTTCGTTGCGCCCCGCTTCCGGGTAGTCCAGATGCGGCGTCCGGGCTAGAAAAAGCACGGGCGGGCCCGCCACTGCCGCGAGCCATCATGAAGGTTTCTTAAAAAAAGTGACCTTGAGTTAGTTCGTTTATTGAAGTTATGCTGGCGGTGATACCCATGACCGGCGAATCCCGCTGGCCATGCGGAATCCAAAGAACGACAGGGGAGGTTCCAGTGAACAGATCAAAAGCGTGGTTGCGCGTATC
>NZ_JBQLZR010000266.1:0-6644 GCF_052168375.1 Glycocaulis sp. | reverse complement strand
GCGGCCATGAAGTCCGGGTGCGCGCGGCTGAGGAAGATTTGCGGGCCGCGAACTTCCGGGCGCACATCGTAGATATAGGCGCGCACGCGGTCATTGGGCTGCAGCGCTTCACGCGGGATCGCGTCATTGCGGCGGATAATGCCTTCGGCCTTGCCAAGATCGATGATGGCATTGCCGTATTCCACGCGCTTGACGATGCCGTTGATGATCTCGCCGATGCGGTCCTTGTACTCTTCGTACTGGCGCTCGCGCTCGGCTTCACGGACCTTCTGGGTGATCACCTGCTTGGCGGTCTGGGAGGCCACGCGGCCGAACTCGATCGGCGGCAGCTCTTCCTCGAAAACCGTGCCGATCTCGGCATTGGGATCGAGCTTCTTCGCTTCCGCCAGGCTGATCTCCTGGGAATCGTTCTCCACCTCTTCCACGACCGTGGTGTGGCGGGTTAGCTTCATCTCGCCCGTCTTGGGGTGGATCGAGCAGCGAATGTCCAGCTCGCTGCCATAGCGCGAGCGCGCGGCCTTTTGGATCGCTTCCTCGATGGCGGCGAGCACAAGCGGCTCGTCGATCATCTTTTCCTGGGCGACCGCACGCGCGATCTGAAGAAGTTCCAGCCTGTTGGCGCTGACCCCGATGGCCATGATGAGTATCCTGTTATCTGTTGGTCTTTGTGGGTGTGTCGGCCTGGCTGTCATCAGCCACGCTGTCGGCCCCTTCGGTCCAGACCGGTGCCTCGCCGCCGCGCCCTTTCAGGGACTCGGCGATCAGGGCGTCGGTCAGCACCAGGCGGGCCTCGGCAATCCATTCAAACGGCAGCAGGGCCGTCTCCTCTTCGCCTTCAAGGTCGATGAGGACATTTCCCTCTTCCACCCCGGCAAGAATACCGCGAAAGCGCTTGCGGTTCTCCACCAGGCGGTCGAGCTCTATCTTCGCTTCGAAGCCTTCCCAGCGGGCGAAGTGCGCCAGCGCCGTCAAGGGCCGGTCAATGCCGGGCGAGGAGACCTCAAGCACGTATTCACCCGAAATCGGGTCCTGTGTCTCGAACACGTCAGACAGGGCGCGCGAGAGCCTGGCGCAGTCTTCAACGTCCATCGTGCCATCGGCCTTTTCAGCCATGATCTGGACCGTCTGGCGCTTGCCGGACAGGACGCGGATACGCACGATCTCGAAACCGAGCGCATCTGCGACCGGGTCCGCGAGCGCGGCGACCATTTCGTCCTGACGGTTGCGTGTTCTCAAGAAGTGGGCTCCGAAAAGGCAATGAAAAAGGCGGCCCCCGAAGTGAGCCGCCCGATAGTGCCATCCGGCACATCGAACCTGTTGAGCGCGCTTATACGCCCCTGCCGGGCCAAATGCAACGGGGATGGACGGTTCGCTTGACCCCCTGACCGGAAACATGGCGCACTTTGGCGCATGTCCTTGCGTGTCTTTGCTGCCCTGCCCATTCCGGAAGAAATCGCGATGCGGGTCACGCCGCTCCTGAAAGGCGTGCCCGGCGCGAAATGGCGCCCGGAAGAGAACTTCCACATCACACTCGCCTTCTATGGGGAGTGGTCCGAGGACGTGATCGCCGAGCTGGACCATGAATTGTCGCTGATCCGCGTGGCGCCCTTCGAGCTGCGCCTGAAAGGCACCGGGCATTTCGGCAAGGCCAGCCCCTCCCAGCTCTGGCTGGGCGTCGATGCCGGCGAACCTCTCGAACGCCTTGCCCGCCAGTGCCACAAGGCCGGGACGCGCGCCGGCATGGAGATGGAGCGGCGCAATTTCGTGCCCCACCTGACGGTGGCCTATCTGAACATGGCCGAGATCCAGCGGGTCCAGAAGTTTCAGGAACGCCTGAATTTGTGGACGTCAGAGACGTTTCTGGCTGACCGATTCCATCTCTATTCCAGCCATGCGCGCGGGCGCGGACCCAACGCCTACGAAATCGAGGCGGAATATCCGCTGCTGTACTAGGCCTTCAGATACGGCGGATCAGCCCGTCCACACCCTTCTCGATCAGGTCCAGCGCATTATCGAAGGCGGCATCGTCGCCGTAATAGGGATCAGGCACGTCGCGCCCTGCAAGCCCGACCGACCAGTCCATCAGGAGCGAGACGGGCCGCTCGTCCAGCCTGCGGACATCGCGCGCGGTGACGAGCCAGCGTTTGTGGCCAGCGTCCATGCCGATAATGTGGTCGAAGAGGGAGAAATCCTCATCCGTCACCGCGCGGGCGCGCTGCTCGGCAATATCATAGCCGCGCCGCCGCGCGGCATGGACCGCGCGCGGGTCCGGCGCTTCGCCCGCGTGCCAGTCGCCTGTACCGGCAGAATCGAAAATCATCGCCTTGTTCAGCTTTGCCGCCACGGCTTCGGCCACGCCCTGCGCCATGGGCGAACGGCAGATATTGCCTGTACAGACAAACAATACCGAAACGCTGCGCCGGTTCATCATCTGGCCTTCCCCCTCTCCAAGCCGTCAGGGAGAAAACTAGCGGCAAACCTGTGTGCCTCCAGCCAAAGCGGCAAAAGCGGTTAGCGCGGTCCTAACCAGCTAAAGGCCTAGCCAGACGTGTCCGGCCGCCCGGCAATCAGCGCATCGACCACGCCGGGATCGGCAAGAGTTGAGGTGTCACCCAGCGAGACCAGCTCGTTTTCCGCGATCTTGCGCAGGATACGGCGCATGATCTTGCCCGAGCGCGTTTTCGGCAGGCCTGGCGCAAACTGGATGACGTCCGGGCTTGCTACCGGGCCGATCTCCTTGCGCACCTGATCTTTAAGGGCCTTCTCCAGCGCTTCGCTGGTCTCAACCCCCTCATTCAGGGTGACATAGCACCACACGCCCTGTCCCTTGATGTCGTGCGGATAGCCAACCACGGCAGCTTCCGCGACATCGGCATGGAGCACCAGCGCGCTTTCGATCTCGGCGGTACCCAGCCGGTGGCCGGAGACGTTCAGCACGTCATCGACACGGCCCGTGATCCACCAATAGCCGTCCTCGTCGCGCCGGGCGCCGTCACCGGTGAAGTAATAGCCCGGATAGGTGGAGAAATACGTGTCGAAGAAGCGCTGGTCGTCGCCATAGACGGTGCGCATCTGTCCCGGCCAGGAGCCGAGCAGCACCAGATTACCCTCTGCCGCGCCTTCCGACGGCAGGCGCTTGCCCTCATTGTCCACAAGGGCCGGGCGGACGCCAAACATCGGGAAACCGGCGGAGCCAGGTTTCAGATCATGGGCGCCGGGCAAAGGCGTGATCAGGTGCCCGCCAGTCTCTGTCTGCCACCAGGTGTCCACGATAGGGCAGCGGCCATCGCCCACCGTCTTGTGATACCAGCGCCAGGCTTCCGGATTGATCGGCTCGCCGACCGTGCCGAGCAGGCGCAAGGATGAGCGGTCATGCTTTTCCACCGGGCGATCGCCCAGGCGCATCAGCGCGCGCAAAGCGGTGGGCGCTGTGTAGAAAACCGACACCTTGTGCTTTTCGACCACCTGCCAGAAGCGCGACGCATCCGGCCAGGTCGGCACACCTTCAAACATCAGGCTGGTCGCCCCGTTGGAGAGCGGGCCATAGACGATGTAGGAATGGCCCGTGACCCAGCCAATATCGGCCGTGCACCAGAAAACATCCTCCTCGCGCGCATCAAACGTGAGCGCATGGGTCATCGTCGCCCACAGGAGGTAGCCGCCAGTCGTATGCAGCACGCCCTTGGGCTTACCCGTGGAGCCGGACGTGTAGAGGATGAACATCGGGTCTTCGGCGCCCATCGGCTCAGGCTCGCAATGGGCGTCCACCTGGATGGAGAGGTCGTGATACCAGTAATCGCGCCCTTCCTCCCAGTGCACGGACGCGCCGGTATGTTTGACGCACAGGACAGCCTTCACCCCGGGGGCCGTCTTCAGGGCCGCATCGACATTGTCTTTCAGGGGCACAGCCTTGCCGCCGCGTACGCCCTGGTCGGCGGTGACCACAAACTCGCTGCCGCAATCATTGATGCGTCCCGACAGGGCCTCGGGCGAGAAGCCGCCAAACACGACCGAGTGCACGGCGCCGATCCGGGTGCAGGCGAGCATCGCGAAGACAGCCTGCGGGATCATTGGCATGTAGAGGGTGACGCGGTCGCCCTTCTTCACGCCCAGCATTTTCAGCACATTCGCGAAGCGGCAGACATGGTCGTGCAATTGCCGGTAGGTGATGGAATGGTGATGGGCGGGATGGTCTCCCTCCCAGATCAGGGCCGGCTTGTTGGGCCGTGTCTCGAGATGGCGGTCGATGCAGTTGACCGACACGTTCAGGATGCCGTCCTCGAACCAGCGAATGCGGAAATCGTCTTTCTGGAAGGAGACATCCGAAATTTTTTCCGGATGCCGGATCCATTTCAGGCGTTTGGCTTCCTCGCGCCAGAAGGCGTCCGGTTCAGCGAGTGAACGGGCATATTGTGTGCGGTAACGCTCGCCATTCATGGCCGCGCCCGAAAAGCTGGAAGCTACCGGAATGCGCTCGTCCGACATGGCTGTTCTCCCTCGTTCCGGCGTCTTGGCTGCGCCTCGAATGAAAGACTGGCGGCAGGACGCACTCCGGGCAAGTATCGAGACCATCTGACAGCTTTGTGCGCCCCGCCTCTTGCATGCGCGCCGGGTTTGCGTTGATCTCCGCGGCTTGACCGTCCCTGTTGCGCTGGAGTGGATGAACGATGCAACTGAACACTGCGTCCTGGCCCGAAATCGAAGCCTATCTGAAGACGTCCAAAGGCATCGTCATTCCGATCGGTTCAACCGAACAGCATGGCCCGAACGGGCTGTTGGGCACTGACGCCATCTGTCCGGAAGTGATTGCCAAGGCCGCTGGCGACGAAGCCGGCTTCCTCGTGGGCCCGACCTTCAATGTCGGCTCGGCGCAGCACCATCTGGGCTTTACAGGCACCATCACCCTGCGCCCGACGACGATGATCGCCGCGCTGAATGACTGGATCGACAGCCTGCACCGCCACGGCTTCCGCCGCATTTTCTTCTTCAACGGGCATGGCGGCAATATCACCACCATCGACGCCGCCTTTGTGGAAAGCTATGCGGCCTGGTCACTTGATGGCGAGGCTTGCCCCTACAAGCTCAAGCAGACCTCCTGGTGGATGTTCCCGGAGGTGGCCGATGTCTGCAAGGAGATCTTCCCTGAAGGCGATGGCAGCCATGCCACAGCCTCGGAAGTCGCCGTGACCTATTACGCCTACCCCGAAGCTGTGAAGAACGTGGCCATGAGCCCGAAGATCGCCCCTGACGGGCGCTTCACCGATGCCGCCGACTACCGCAAGGCCTTCCCCGATGGACGGATCGGCTCGGACCCCTCGCAGGCCACCCCTGAAAAAGGCAAGCGCATCGTCGAAGTGGCCAAGAAGGCCCTGATCCGCGACGCGCAGGCCTTTTTCGCCAGCTAGCGCCCTGACGCCCGGCGTGACAGCCGCGCCGGGCGCGCCTATATCGGCGCCATGAACACGCACGCACCCGTTTCACCGGCTGAAGACCTGCCCGGAGCAGGGCCGGGCCGGATGGACCCGGCAGAGTCCCAGCGCATCAACTCGCTGGCAACCGGCCTGTCGGTCAGCGTGGCGCTTGTACTTGTTGCGGCCAAGCTCGCAGGCTGGTTTGCGTCCGGCTCCATCGCACTGCTGGCGAGCTTCTTTGACTCGCTGCTCGACCTTGCAGCGTCCGTGACGGCGTTTCTCGCCGTGCGGTATGCGGCCCGCCCTGCCGATAACGAGCACCGTTTCGGCCACGGCAAGGCAGAAGCCTTCTCCAGCCTGCTTCAGGCCCTGCTGGTAAGTGGATCTGCCGTGTTCTTGTTCTTCGAGGGCACGCAGCGGCTTCTCGACCCCCGGCCCGTCGAGGCCGGAGGCTGGGCGCTTGGGGTCATGGTCCTGTCGCTCGCCCTCACGCTCGGCCTCATCCGGATGCAGACCCTTGTGATCCGGCGCACCGGCTCCATCGCCGTAACGGGCGACCGGGCGCACTATTCGGCTGACCTTCTCTCCAATGTGGCCGTCATGGGCGGTATTGCGCTCGCCGTCTTTGCCGGGCTTGAGCGGGCTGACCCGATACTGGCGCTCTTTGTCGGCGTGCTGCTGGCCAAATCCGCCTTCGATCTGGGCCGGGAATCAGTCAACCAGCTTCTCGACCGGGAACTGCCGGACGCCACGCGCGCGCACATCGAAACCCTGCTGACCGATGACCCGCGCGTGCTCGGCGTGCACGAGCTGCGCACCCGCGCCGCCGGGCCACTCATCCACATCCAGGTCCACATGGACCTCGATCCGTTCCAGACGCTGAAAGAAGCCCATGATGTGGTGGTCGCAGCAGAGATGCGCGTGCTGGAGCACTACCCGGCGGCTGACCTGCTGATTCACTCCGATCCGAAAGGGTATGGCGAGGCGCACGGGCGCGGCTTCTTCGATGCCGATCCCGAGCCGCATGATGGCGGTGCCCGCTGAAAGCGCGCTTAAACTGCGCCGCGAAGCGCACTAGCGTTTTCACCCATGTTCATACTGCATCACTGGCCCCTTGATCCGTGGTCCCGGCAGGCGCGTCTTGCGCTGGCCGAGAAGAAGTGTGTGGTGGAATTGCGCTTCCAGCGCTTCTGGGACCCTGAGGATCATTTCTTCGACCTCAATCCGGCGGGC
>NZ_JBQLZR010000265.1:0-6318 GCF_052168375.1 Glycocaulis sp. | reverse complement strand
GACAAAGCTGCCCCGGCGCACGATCGAGCCCGGCACGGCGCGGAAACCCGCAGCCTCGAACTGGCCCGCCGACCAGCCTTCCCATTTTACCGCTACCTTGTCCCACCACGGACCCGGCACCGGCGCGCCCGGCAGGCCCATGCGGCGGTTCGGCTCCAGCCGGAAGGAGAGGAGCACGGCCTTTTTCAGCCATTCATGCACCTGCCAGTCGCCATTTCCATCGCGCGAGGCGACGCGCAGCGTGCCGGCATCGAGCGCATCAAGCGCGGCATTGACCGCATCGCGCAGCTCGCCCTTCGTGGCGGCAGACACGCCTTCGCGTGCCTCCCATCCTGCTTCGATGACGGATTTGAGGGCGGCAGTATCGGTCATGCAGCATGCTCCCTGAAGCCGTCGACCACCTCACCCAGGAAGGTGTCGAGACAGTCCACGGCATAGTCCACGAATTCGGGGTGTTCGCCGGGTCCGGCCGTGTGGCCATTGCCGACATCATGGGGCGCGCGCACCAGAACGGTGGCAAAGCCGATGCCCGCTGCCGTTTCCAGATTGCGCGCGGAATCCTCAAACATCACCGCCCGCGACGGATTGATCGCGTGCCGCTTGATGAAGCGGTCAAAGCTCGCGCGCTGGGGCTTGGGCGTGAAATCAGCCGCCGCGATGTCAAAGATTTCCGTAAAAAGGTGATCAAGGCCGAGACCCGCCAGCACGTTCTCCGCATGGCGCACCGACCCGTTGGTGTAGATGATGCGCTCGCCCTCCAGCGCGGCGATATGGCCCGCCAGCACCGGGTTCGGCTTCAGCACGGAATGATCGATATCGTGGACGAAATCGAGAAAGTCCGAGGCCGGAATCTTGTGATTGACCATCAGCCCGTTCAGCGTCGTGCCGTAATCGTGCCAGTAGCCATGCTGGACCTTGAACGCTTCCTCGCGCTCCAGCCCCAATAGCTGCATGACGAACTCGGTCATGCGCGCCTCGACCTGGCTCATCACCGCCGTGTCCGCCGGATAGAGCGTATTGTCGAGATCGAAGACCCAGACATCACGCTGGAGAAGACGCTTCATTGAATCATTTCCTCGAAATCTGAATCGTCCAGCGTCAGGCGCGCCACGCCATCAACCGGCACCGGGCTCGCGCGGAACAGCACGCTGGTATAGCCGCGCGCATCGCAATCGGTGCGCCCTTCTGCCGTAAACCGCCCCGGCGCCACGCAGAAGGCTTCCACACCGCGCTGTAGCGGTTCGGTATCCTCCCCGTCGAGCCTCTGGGCGAAGACGAAGGTCTCGCCCGGCGACAGGCGCTCGGCGATCACGCGCACGCATTGTTCCGGCTCGACGCGCCACCAGCCCCGGCTCTGCCAGCGCTCCGAGCGCTGGCGGGCAACCGCAACACCAATCGTGTTCGAGGCGTTGTTGCACACGCTGAAACCGATCTGGCGGTTGGCTTCCTGCGCGGCCGCGTGCAGGGCGTTGGCAAGACTGGCATAATTGCTGCCAAAGGAACGCCCCGCATCGCGCTCGAAAGCGGCGATCTGGGCGCGCGAACGCCGGCCGGCAAATCCGTCAATCACCCGCACCTCATAGCCCAGCGTCTGCAAGAGGCGCTGAACGCCGGCCTCCAGCGCCCGGTCACCAAAATCGTCAGGCTCCACCAGCACCGCCCGCGTGCGCTCGGACGGTGAAAGCTGGCGGAATTCGCGCACGTCCAGGCCCTGCGCCTCGCAATTGGCTGCGCCCTCGATATGGAAATCGGTGCGGTCGACACAGACCGGCGTGCGGCCCAGCCATTCGCGCACCCCGCCCAGATAGGCGTCGGTCGTGCGCGCATAGAGATACTGGTTCACCCCGCCGGGAATACCGGCAAAGCGCGCACACGCGCCCGGCGCGATGCGCAGCCAGCCGTGCGCCGTCAGGCCCTGTGGCCCGCCCCACGCCTTGGCCGCTTCCACATAATAGCTGGTCTCGTTGCACACTTCGCCCGCGCGTGCCTGCGGGGCGAAAATTCCGGCCAGAACCAGAACGGCGAGCGCCGCCAGAACCCGCATCATGTCTCCTGCTCCGGTATTGCGAGTTCCGCAATATCGGCGCGCAATGCGTCAAGGCCAAGGCGTTTGGAGGACGAAGTTGCAGCGATCACCGGAAAGGCGGCGACCTTTTTGGCGACGGCAAGGCGCGTCGCCTCGATCATGGACGCCTGTTCGCCCGGTTTCAGCTTGTCGAGCTTGGTCAGCGTGACCTGGTAGCCGACGGCGGCCTCGGTCAGCACCTTCATGATGGCCTCGTCTGCCGGCTTGATGCCGTGACGGCCATCGATCAGCAGGATGACGCGCTTCAGGTTCACCCGCCCGCGCAGATAGTCGCGCGTCAGCGCCATCCAGCGTGCGGCCACATCCTTGGGGGCCTTGGCAAAGCCATAGCCCGGCAGGTCGACAATGCGGATACGCCCGGCCAGATCGAAAAAGTTCAGCTCGCGCGTGCGCCCCGGCTCACCGGACGCGCGTGCCAGATCCTTGCGGCTGGTCAGCGCGTTGATGAGGGAGGACTTGCCGACATTGGACCGGCCCGCAAACGCGATTTCCGGCATGTCGGCAGGCGGCAGACCGTCCATCCCGACCGCGCCCTTGATGAACGTCACGTTCTGGGCAAACAGGCGCCGTCCGGCGGCGAGGCGCGCCGCCTCCTCTTCGGTCAGCTCGTCAGGCGCGCTCAGCTTTCTCCCTCCGGCGAGGCAGGCGGCTTGCGTCGGGCAACCGGCTTCTTCGCGGCAGGCTTCTTCGTGGCGGCCTTGGCGCGCGGTTTCTTCGCGGCCGGGTTGGTGGTCGTGCGCTTGCCCGGTGTCGCGGGCTTTTTAGGCGCAGGCGTTACCGCTTCGGGCGCATTGGCCGCTTCAGGCGTATCGGCGGTGACCGCCGCATCCTTCGCCGTGTCTGCCTTCGCCTTGCCCCTGGCGGGCTTCACATCATTGGCAGGCTTGGCGGTAGCAGGCGTCAGCCCCGGCGCAGCGCCCGGCAGGGCGAACTCCGGCACCGGCTTGCCGGTCATGCGCGCGTGCAGGCGCGCCGCAAGCTTGTCGACCTCGGTATAGGTGCCGTGCCGGCGCATGATGACGTATTGCTGCGCGATGGTGAGGAAGTTGTTCCACGTCCAGTAGACCACCAGCGCGGCCGCAAACGGCGACAGGATGAAGGTGAAGACAATCGGCAGGAAGGCAAAGATGCGCCGCTGCATGGGGTCTGGCGGCGGGGGGTTGAGCGATTGCTGCGCCCACATCGTGATGCCCATCAGGATCGGCCAGATGCCGAGCTGGTAATCGCCGATCAGCCACAGACCGTCGACCTGGTAGGGCAGAAGGCCGAACAGATTCCACAGGCTGGTGGGGTCTGGCGCGGACAGGTCCTGGATCCAGCCGAAGAAGGGCGCGTGGCGCGCCTCCAGCGAGACGAACACCGTCTTGTAGAGCGCAAAGAAGATCGGGATTTGCGGCAGGATCGGCAGGCAGCCGGCAAGCGGATTGATCTTCTCGCGCTTGTACAGCTCCATCATCTCCTGACTCTGGCGCTGCTTGTCGGATTCAAAGCGCTCGCGGATCTCCTGCATTTTCGGACCCACAGCGCGCATCTTCGCCATCGAGGCAAAGGCGCGGTTGTTGAGCGGGAAGAGCGGGATCTTGATGAGCACCGTCAGCAGCAGGATCGCGACACCGAAATTGCCCGTCCAGTCATAGAAGGTGGTCAGGAGCCAGAAGAAGGGACGGGTGAAGAACCAGAAATTGCCCCAGTCAACCGCCATGTCGAGGCGCGGAATGCCCTGCTCTTCCTGATAGCGCTGCAGGATCGGCACCGATTTCGAACCGGCATAGACATGCGACACGCTGGTAATGGCCGCGCCGGGCGCAATCGTCTCGGCGGTGCGCACATAGCTGGATTCAAAAATGGTCCGGCCACCCGACTGGCGAGCCTCGAAACGCGCGCGGATTTCCGCATCATCACCCGGCGCAACCGCTGTCAGCCAGTATTTGGAGGTAACGCCCATCCAGCCGCCCGCACCAGTCCGCTCGAGCGAACCGTCGCGCTCCAGCCGGTTATACTTGCGGTCGATCAGCGAGCCGCCGACCACCCCGATCGGGCCTTCGTGCAGGATGAAGAAATTGGTGATGTCGTCGGGAATGCCTTCCTGACGGACCACGCCGAAGCGCGACAGCGAGACCGCGCCTTCACCGTTATTGGTCACCGTATCGGTGACGGTGAACAGATAGTCCTCGTCGACCGCAATCACGCGGCGGAAGGTCAGGTCACCGGCGACATGCTCCAGCGTGACAGGCGTCTCCTGCGTCAGGGTGGAGCCACCCACCACCTGCCAGCGCGTGGACGGACCGGGCAGGCCCTCCGGCGCACCGGCTGTGCCGGTCCAGCCATCAATCGCGTATTGCGCGCCATGCGTGCCTTGCGGCGAGAGCAGCGTCACCGGCTCGTCAGAGCCGACCGCGACATCGTAGCGCATAAGGCGCAGGTCATCGAAGCGCGCGCCATTGAGTGCGATAGAGCCTTCAAGGGCCGGCGTGCGGATATCGATACGTTCAGAGCGCGCCAGCGCCTCGTCCCTGTCGGCAAACCCGCCAAGCGCGGATGGCGCATCCTCGGCACCGAAGGCACCGGGCGTTTCCGGGGCGGCCTCGCCGGTCTCCGCCTCGATGGCGGCTTCCTCGGCGGCGCGCTGCTCGGCCATCATCGGTTCGACGATGAAGAGCTGGTAGGGAATGAAGATCGCCAGAACGATCGCCACGACGAGCAGGATATTGCGGGTATCACCCATGAGCGGGTCAGTCCTTCACGGTTTTCCGGGGCCGGGACGGCGCGGCGAGGCTTAGCAATGCGCTTTTCATATCGTCAAGCAAAGCCTCCCACTCACGCGCAGCCGTTCCCGCGCGCGCGATGAACACATAGTCGGTGCCAGGCTGGCCATGAAGGGGGAGGAGATGACGGGCGGCTTCCTTCAGGCGGCGGCGCGCGCGATTGCGCATGACCGCATTGCCGACCTTCTTCGACGCGGTAAAGCCTGCCCTGGCAGGCCCTTCTGCCGGCTCGCGCGCGACCATCTGGACCACAAGGCCCGGCCGGGCGGCAGAGCGGCCGTCACGCGCACGCAAAAAATCGCGCCGCACGCGGATGCGCGCGGCGCGATTTGGATATTGCAGCGCTTTCAATGCGTGTGGCGATTAAGCCGACAGGCGCTTGCGGCCACGCGAACGGCGGCGGGCGATGACCTGACGGCCAGCCTTGGTGGCCATGCGGGCGCGGAAACCGTGACGCCGGGCGCGGACGAGTTTGGACGGCTGGAATGTACGTTTCACGGCACTGGCTCCTGAAAAGGCAAACGCACCGGCTTCATCACGTCCGCGCTGACGCGCGAGGGACGGGTCTGAACCCGGCGAAAATCGAGCCGCGGTAACTACCGGGGGCGGGCGCAGGTGTCAAGCGGGGGTGGGTGTTTCGCCCGCAATCCAAATCAGGTCCAGCTTGTAACTTTCACCGTAAGATGAACGAATGACCTTTCAACGGCGGGCACCCCCTGGCCCGCCATGATCCGGCCTGTAACCTGCCCCTCCCGCCAAGGACACTCAGATGACCGCTCCCACACCCGCTGACGCGCCGCAAAAGGCGAAACCCTTGTGGCTGCGCCTCCTGCCACTCCTCGTGCTGGCAGCAGCCCTCATCGCGGTGCTGGTCAGCGGCGTCTGGCGCGATCTGAACCTTGAGACCTTGCAGGAAAACCAGGCCGCCCTTGAATCCTATGTGGCCGCGAACCTGTTCCTCGCCGTGCTGATCTACACGATCGTCTATGCGCTCGCGGTCTCCATCTCGGTGCCGGGCGCGATCTGGTTCACTATCGGGGCGGGCTTCCTGTTCGGACCGATTGTCGGCACGGGCGTTGCCGTGACCGGCTCCACCATCGGGGCGACCATCATCTTCATTGCCGTGCGCTATGCCTTTGCCGACTGGGCGCGGGCGCGTTTCGGCACCTGGGTCAAACGCCTGCAGGACGGGTTTTCATCCGACGCCTTCAGCTATGTGCTGATCTTGCGCCTGATCCCGGTCCTGCCCTTCTTCGGCATCAATATCGCAACCGCGCTCCTGAACGTGCCGCTTCGCGCCTATGTGCTCGGCACGCTGATCGGGGTGATGCCGCTGGCTTATGTCTATGCCACGGTCGGCTCCACGATCAGCCGCGCGGCGGGCGGTGTGCCGGGTCTTCTCGACCTTCTCACCCCCGAGCTCATCGCCGCGATAGCCGTCTTTGCCCTCGTCGGCTTCCTGCCCTT
>NZ_JBQLZR010000264.1:0-7803 GCF_052168375.1 Glycocaulis sp. | reverse complement strand
GTTCGATAAACGCGCTGCGGCCAGCCGCTCCGGTCGATCCGGCAAAGCGTTCGCCCGTATGGGGCTGATCGATGATGGAGAGCACCGGCCCACTCTCGTCGGCCAGCGCAATCAGGACACACCAGGTGGGAAGCCCGGTCAGGAAGGCGCGCGTCCCGTCGATCGGATCAATGATCCAGGTCCGCCCAGAGCGCGAGGGTTTCGCCTCGCCTTCTTCACCGATTATGCCGTCATCGGGCCGGTGTTCGGCCAGAAGCGCGCGGATTGCGGCTTCGGCCGCCGTGTCGGCTGCGGTCACCGGGTCAAACCCGGCGGCGGCCTTGTTGATGGCTTCCGTGCCCGTTCGGAAATGGGCAAGGCTGGCGCGGCGGGCCGCATCGGCAAGCCTGCCAATCAGCTCCCGGTCTGCCTCGAAACGATCCACGCCCACCCCCTTTTGCCGCTCAGGCAGCATCGGGGGTGCCGGCGCCCCCGCAATCAGGCTGGTCCGGTATCGCGATTGCGCTGCGAAGGGTCAAGCGCGCTCTGAAGCGTCTTGGCCAGTTCCAGCAAGCGCTGGCGGGGGGCGCGCCCCAGCTGGTAATAGGCCCGGACGAGCTCAAGCGTTTCGCGCCGGGACAGAAGATCGCCAGGGACCTGCCCGTCGGGGGTGCGGGCCTTGAGCCCGTCATAGAAATGTTCGACCGGCGCGCCGAGCGCTTCGGCAATCTCGAACAGCCGGCTGACCGACATGCGATTGATACCGGTCTCGTATTTGTGGATCTGCTGGAAGCGTATGCCCACCCGGTCTGCCAGCTCTTTCTGGGTCAGGCCCATCAGCCGCCTGCGCCGGCGCAGGCGCTCTCCGACATGACGGTCGATATCGGGCCGGGCGCTGGGGCGGACAGAGGCCGCCTGGGTTTCGATGTGCATGGCCGGTCACACGCCTCCGCTGATCGATACGAATCGCATCGCGCTTTCAGCAATACCGTGCTTTTACCGTCAAAACAACTTATGGTTTATTCCGCAGCGAGCGATTGCGCGCCGTAAGAGTCCCGCAAGGCGCAGACAAAGCGCTCCAGCCTTTCCTTCACGCCCGCAAACCCGCCATGGGGAACCAGTGTGTGTTCATCCATGTAGAGGGCGCGGCTGATCTCGATCTGAAGGGCATGGCGGTTCTCGGCTGGCTTGCCGTAATGCTCGGTGACAAATCCGCCCGCATAGGGACGGTTACGCACAACCTTGAAGCCGAGCATGCGGAAGATGTGTTCAGCGCGCTCGGTCAGACCCGGTTCGCAGGACGACCCGAACCGGTCACCCAGGACAATGTCGGCGCCCCGCGCGCTTGCAGCGGGCATGGAGTGGCAGTCAATCAGGACGCTGAACCCGAAGGCTTCCCTCGCCCCGGTCAACTCCCCTGCCAGGGCCTTGTGGTAGGGACGGTAGCACGACGACAGGCGCTCGAAGGCCTCCTCGAGGGGCAATGTGCCGGGATAGATGCTGCATCCCTCTCCGGCGAGACGCGGAATGACGCCCAGACCGGCAGAGGCCCGCTGGCTCAGCTGACCGCAGATCGAGTGCACCCGCGCGCCGAACAGAAGCGGATCAAGCTCGTACTCGGCGCGGTTAGGATCGACATAGGAACGCGGAAAGAGTGCCCGCACCAGCGGAGCGCCTAGCGCCGGAACTGCCTCGAACAGAGCATCGACATGAGCGTCTTCCGACCGGCGCAGGACAGATTTCGACAGGGCCGCGCTTTTCAGGAAGCGATCAGGATAGCGCGAACCCGAATGCGGCGAAGCGAAGACCAGCGGCGAGAGGCGTTCATCGGGGCGCAATATCTCGACCGCCCTGTCAGGCGTAGGAGAAGCGGCGGAAGGGTGATCGGTGTTCATGCAAACATCTTCACGCTGACGCGAGCAGGGTCAATCACCAACCGCCCTGATGGACATACAGCCGATTGCAGCCCCCGTGTTTCACGTTCAACGGAATTTTACCACCTTGCCCTAGAGTGGGCTTGCGGTGGATAAAAAAGCTCCGGAGGGGATGGCAATGGCCAGGATACTGCTCGCAGAAGACGACGATTCCATGCGTGACTTTCTTGCCAAGGCGCTCACACGCGCCGGGCACGAGGTTGAAAGCGTGGCCGATGGTGAAGAAGGGCTGGATGCTCTGGGCGAACATGCCGGAGCTTTCGAACTCCTGCTGACCGACATCGTCATGCCCGGCGTGGACGGGATCGAGCTGGCGCGCCGCGCCGCCGAGATCGATCCGGCCCTGAAGATCATGTTCATTACCGGCTTTGCCGCCGTGGCGCTCAATGCCGGCCTGTCGGAAAAGCGCGAGGCGAAAGTGCTCTCCAAGCCCTTCCACCTGCGCGATCTCGTCGACGAGGTCGCCCGCGCGATGGAAGCCGCCTGACGCGCCTTTGGCACGGCTACGCCGGAAGCCTGCTCTCGCAGACAATGAAAAAGCCGCTCTCCCCAGCCGGGAGGGCGGCTTTTTCATGTGCGCCGATCCTGCAGAGAGGCGCCTGCCTCTATATGCCGGCCAAGAAAAAGGCCCGCCTCCGTGAGGAGGCGGGCCCGGTAGTCTCCGGCTAGAGCCGGTTCAAGCTTAGAACTGCTTGGTGACGTTCAGGAAGAAGGTACGACCGATGATGTCGTAGCCCGAACCCAGAACGGCGTTGCCGTTACCCAGCGTGGCGCCGGTGGCGTTGCCACTGACGACGGCCGGATCTTCAGCGAACACGTTGTTCACACCGGCACGAAGCACCCACGTATCGGCGTTATAGGTCACCGAGAGGTCGTGGTAGTACGTCGCGTCAGCCGACGTCACGTAGGACGAGAAGTCGATGAACGGCGTTGCCGGATCGTCATTCACGACGCAGCCCACATCAAGCGCGCTGCAGTTCGGGTACTGACGCTGCCCGTACGGGAAGGCGGCACCCGGAGTCGTGTCGGTGTACTGCGAGGCTTGCGAGCCAATGTAGCGCACGCGCCAGAAGGCCGACCAGTCACCACGCGTCAGACGCGCAGAGACGTTACCACGCCATTCCGGGTTACCCCAGCGGCCGACCACGTCGGTGACGGCAGACTGCGGCGTGGTCTGGTTGAGGATTTTCTCAGACCAGGTCCAGACCGTGCTGACATCGAGACGCATGCCACCGAAGGCATCGAAGTCCATGCCGAAGCGGCCGTTCATGTCGACACCCGACAGTTCCGAAGCGGCCACGTTGAACGGCGTGTTGTCGACCGACAGCAGCAGGCCGCTGTTCGGGTCACGCACGCGGCGTGCACAGAACGGGTCGTTCGGGAAGTTGTTCGAGTTGTAGCACTGGGCCAGACCGAACGCAGCGCCCGGCAGACCGATGGAGTCATTCACTTCGATGTTGAAGTAGCTGACGCCGGCAGTGAAGTCGAACTGGTCGAACCAGGGCTGGCTGACCACGAAGCCCAGCGACCAGGCGGTCGAGGTTTCCGGCTCGAGGTTACGGTTACCCGTACGGAAGGCTTCGATCGAGCTGGAGCCAGCAAGGCCCAGCGTGAACGGATTGACGCCTTCAGCCTGGCAGTTCGCGATGACCTGCGGATCCCGGTTGTCTTGCGCCGGATCATAGAGCGGCACACCAAGCGGGTTGTTCGGGTCAGGCTGACGGGCTGCGAGCGGAACGATACACGGGTCAGACGTACCCGCCACGAAGCCGGTCTGGCCACCCAGGAAGAGTTCGCGGGCGTTCGGCGCGCGGAAGGACGTGCCGTAGGTGCCGCGGAAGGTGAACCAGTCAACCGGCGAGTAGGCGAGACGGGCCGAGTAGGTGCCGTTCTGGCCGTAGAACTCGTGGTCGGTCAGACGACCGGCGAGTTCCAGCGACAGGTCTTCGATGAGCGGCTGGCCAGCAGCGATCGGGATCGAGGCTTCGCCGTAGGCTTCGAACAGGCTGACCGAACCAACCGAGAGACGGTCGGCGAAGAAGCCTGCAGCGCGGCCCTGAGCGGCAACCGCGTCAACGCCCGAGTTCAGCGAGTCACGGCGCCATTCGGCACCGAGCACCACCGACAGGTCGCCAGCCGGAAGCTGCATCACCGGACCGGTGATGAAGCCGCCCGCGATCGCCTGATCGACGCGCGTGGTGACCGTACGGTCGACGTAGAGATAGTCGATCTCTTCCTGCGTCGCGAAGCGGGCGTCAGACACGCCGTCGATCGGATACAGGCTCGGAGCGAACAGGTTGATCGGCACGCACGAGTCGGCGCCGATGAAGCCCAGACCTGCTGGCGTGTTGGTGCCGCAGATGATCTCGCCGTTTACGACGCGCGAGGTGGCGAGCGAGTGACGCAGACGGTCTTCGTCGAGACCGCCACGGCGGGCATAGCCCATGGAGCGGGTGTAGCCGGCGAAGAGTTCAAAGTCCCAGCTCGAGAAGCCCCAGCCGGCGAGATCGCCGCGCAGACCCGTGATGAGGCGGGTTTGCAGGACTTCCGTATTGTAGGTCCGGTCGGTCGGCCAGTGCAGGATCGGCGTGGTGTCCAGGCCGAACGGGTTGAACGGGTTGGACGCCGCAACCGTCGGGAAGAGCTGGCCACGGAAGCCGGATTGCTGGTTGGTCTGGCTGTTGGTGTGTGACGCTTCGAAGAAGGCGTTCACACCGTCAAGACCGGCCAGCGAGCTTTCCAGATCCACGTCACCCGTCATGAAGATCGAGTAGCGTTGCGATTGCGGGATCACGTCATCCTGACCTTCGAGGTAGGACGAGGTGTTCTGGCGGGCGCTGGAAGTGCCCGTCGACCAGCCAACCGGCAGGATGCCCGGGAAGTTGGTCGTGCCCGGCGTGCGGTACACGTCGGTGGTGTTGCCGCGGCGGGCGCGGTTGATGATCGCACCGGTACAACGCGATTGCTCGTTGCCGTTGGCGTCGATCCAGATGTTCCGGTAGCAGTAGAGGCCCGAAGACGGATCGAGGTTGTAGTCGCTGTCTTCCAGCTTCAGGCGGTTCTGGACGAAATACTCGACGGCGAACACGAAGTTCGAACGCGAGTCGCCAGCGCCCATGAGCAGGTTGTAGCGCTCGGAACGGGCAGCGCCGCTTTCCGGAATGCTGACGAAGGCATCAGCCTGAACGCCGCGGAACTGGTCACGCAGAACCACGTTCACCACGCCGGCAACCGCGTCCGAACCGTAAACGGAGGACGCGCCATCGAGCAGGATGTCGATGCGCTGGATCATGGAGGACGGGATCAGGTTCAGGTCGGGAAGCGCCGGAGCACCTTCCACGCCGGCCGGAGCAAAGCGGCGGCCGTTGATCAGCGGCAGGGTACGGTCAGCCGACAGGCCGCGCAGCGACACATTGTTCGCACCCGGACCACCGTCGGTGACGAAGCCACCGGTGGAGATGGTGTTGTCGAGCTGGACGCCCTGAGCAACCGTGGTTTGCGACAGGATCTGCGCAACGTCGATAAGACCCGCATCGCGGACTTCCTCAACGTCGATCACCTGCAGCGGCGCAGTCGACGTGAACGAGTCACGGCGGATACGCGAACCGGTTACGACAACGCGGTCTTCAATGGCCTCGGCGCCGGATTCGGTCGTCTCGACACCATTGTCCTCGTCTTCGGCATCAGCCTCTTGCGCGTAGGCAGCACCCGCCGCAAGGCCGACAGCCGCGAAGCCCGCAAGGATAGTCGAGCGCAGGAGGCGCTCCTTTTCCCAGTTTTTCACGATTATTTCCCCTTTGTAATGCGAGACCGACAGGGGCGGTCTCGAGAAAGCCATAATCTTTCCCGGGTGCAGTATGGCCAGCACATTACGGTCCCGTAAACCTCGGCTAGGCAGCCAGACGCAGGCGGGAGAGCATTTGGGCCACCCATGTTGCAAAAAAGTCATGAAATTGCGCTGCACCATTCATGAGGGGCGGCTTGCGCACCCGCAATCGCCGGGCTATATCGCCCGCTCGTTTCGGCCCGAACGGGTACGAACCGGGCGCGTAGCTCAGTTGGTTAGAGCGCTACGTTGACATCGTAGAGGTCACAAGTTCGACTCTTGTCGCGCCCACCATTTTCCAAGTCCTCCCTCACATCCGTTCGGTCGGTGCGGGCAACAGTGCCCGGCGCGCGGTCGCGCTAGCGGCGCTGTGCGCCGAAAGACCAAAGGCCGCCCGAGCCTTTGCGAGGCGCGAAGCCCGGATGGGCTGAGCATCACTAAAAACCTCCGCGCGTTCGCGCTCTCAGGCTGCAAAGCAGCCTGTCAGGGCAAAGCCTGCCCGCGACTTTTCGCGGAACATCGCAGCCCGGATGGGCTGCGGAGGTGAAGTCTTCGCATCACTAAAAACCCTGCAGCTTTCCGATCAGGGCGGCAGGCGGCGGGCAGGGCGTACGCGGCAGCGTCGTGGTCGCCCAGGCATAGATCATCCGCCCGCCGGTCAGGGCCTCGTCGCCCCGGAATATGCCCAGCCTGAAGGTCGCCGAGCTTCGGCCCACCCGCTCAAGCACGACACCGATCTCGATCAGCTCGTCAAATACGGCCGGCGCATAGAAGTCGGCATGAGCGCTGACCGCAAACGATTCGCTGCCAGACATGGTCAGGTCCTGCGGGATTTTCACGCCGGCGGCGCGCCAGAACTCGGTCAGAGCGACATCGAAATAGAGAAAATAATTGCCATTGAAGACAATGCCTTGCGGGTCGGTTTCCGCCCAACGCACGCGCAATGTGTGAAACCAGCGAAACTCGCGGCGCTCTGGCCGCTCCGGTTTGGTCGACATGGTCAAAGCCCCCGCCTGCCCCGCTCGCACCCGTCCAGCGAGTTTCTTTATAGAAGCTGTGATTGGCAGGGAAATTCAAGTCAGCCGGATCAAATCCCGAAACGGGCTGCCATGGCTTTTTCGAAGGCGCGCAGCTTGGCGCGGGCACGGCGCCATTCCCACCAGATGATCAGGACGCGCGGGCCATCCACCAGATAGCGCCGCCACATGCGCTTGGGCTCTTCAGCAAGGCGGTGCAGCCATTCCAGCCGGGCCTGCCGCATCCAGCGCGGTGCACGCTGTGTCTTGCCGGACAGGAAATCGAGCGAGGCCCCGACGCACAGGCCGACGCCGGTACAATCCCCGCGCTCGATGCACGCAGCCGCGATCATTTCCTGCTGGGGAGAACCGACGCACAGGAAGACAAAGCGCGCCGGATTGGCCGCGACGAAGGCCGCACAGTCGGCCACGGCCTGCGGATTGGTGCGAAGGCCCATGGGCGGTTGATGCCAGCGGACATCCTTCAGGCCATAGCGGGCGGTGACACCCTCGATCACATCGCTGTCGCCGCCAATGACCACGACCGGCTCGGCCGGGTCGATGGCATTGTCGAACAGGGCTGCAGTCAGGTCGGAGCCCGGCGTCACCTCGACCTCTTCGCCGGAAAAAGACGCGATCAGCTCCAGCACGCGGCTGTCGCACACGGTAAGCCAGGCCTGCGCATAGAGCGGTGCCAGTTCGCCGCCGCGTGAGAGGCGGACGAGGTGGTCCACATTCGGGGTCACGACAAAGGCGAACGGGCGTGACGGATCACGGCGCACGATGCGCTCCAGCGCCACGTCAAAGCCGATCCGGTCAAAGGCAGAGTTCAGAAACCAGATGTGCCGCGCCCGCACACGCCGGTCCTCGCCCCTCAAGGGGCGGCCCTGCAATGTCGATGTATCCAGCGGCAGTGTCATCAGGCGTCCCGTTACGGGCCAGTGCGTCTGGCCTTCGGGACGTCATGTGCAAGCATCAGACCGTCAGGATTTCCTCTAGCGAGGCGAATTTCCCTGCCGCCGTATAGCCCTTAGCGCGAATCTTGCTG
>NZ_JBQLZR010000263.1:0-13664 GCF_052168375.1 Glycocaulis sp. | reverse complement strand
GCTGCTGGTCTCCGGCGGGCACACCCAGCTTCTGAGTGTCGAAGGCGTAGGCCGGATGACACGGCTTGGCTCCACGATTGACGATGCAGCCGGAGAGGCCTTCGACAAGTCGGCCAAGGTTCTGGGACTTGGCTTTCCGGGTGGTCCGGCGCTGGAAAAACTCGCGGCGCTGGCCACTGATCCGGGCCGGTTTTCCCTGCCGCGCATGCTCGCCCACGACAAGAGCTGCAATTTTTCGTTCGCAGGGCTCAAGACCGCCGTCCGGCGCAGCTTTGACGCACTTGAAGCCCCGGATGAGGCCGACCGCGCTGATCTCGCCGCCAGTGCGCAGGCAGCCATTGCGGCCCATCTTGCCGAGCGCACGGGACGCGCGCTTGATCTTTATGCGCAGGCGCATGATTCTGGCCGGGTGCTGGTCGCTGCGGGCGGCGTCGCGGCCAACCGGGCTGTGCGGGACGCGCTGACAGGCGAAGCGGAGGTGCGCGGTTTCCGCACCCTCTTTCCGCCACTGAAATACTGCACCGACAATGCAGCGATGATCGCGCTCGCGGGCGCTGAGCGTTTCCGGCTGGGCCTCACCGATCCGCTGGACACCGCCGCGCGGGCGCGCTGGCCGCTGGATTCCGGTGCCGCGAGCGAAGATCCCCTGCTAGGGTCGGGGGGGAAGGGGCCAAAGGCATGACGGCTAAACTCGGAATTATCGGGGCGGGGGCGTGGGGTACGGCGCTGGCACAGGCCGCTGCGCGCGCCGGAACGCCGGTAACGCTCTGGGCGTTCGAGCCGGAGCTTGTGGACGCCATCAACCAGACCCGCGAGAACCCGCTCTATCTCAAGGGCGTGACGCTGGACGCGAAAATCCGTGCAACCGGTGAGGCGGCTGATCTGGCCGATGCCGGCGCCTGGCTGGTGGTGACCCCGGCCCAGCACATGCGCAGCAGCCTTGCAGGCTTTGCCGCGCACCTGCGCCCCGGCACGCCTGTGGCGCTGTGTTCCAAGGGCATTGAGCGTGGTTCACTCAAGCTGATGAGCGAGGTGCTGGCCGAAACCCTGCCCGCTGCGATCCCGGCTGTGCTTTCAGGCCCTTCCTTCGCTGCAGATGTTGCGCGTGGCCTGCCGACTGCGGTCACTCTCGCCTGCAGCGACAGGATGGCGGGCGAAAAGCTGATCTCGATGATCGGCTCGGCCAGCTTCCGGCCCTATCTCGCTGATGACCTTGTGGGCGCGGAGATCGGCGGATCGGTCAAGAACGTGCTCGCCATCGCCGCCGGCATTGTCGAGGGCCGCGCGCTTGGCCGGTCAGCCCATGCCGCTCTCATCGCGCGCGGCTTTGCCGAAATGACGCGCCTGGCCGTGGCAATGGGCGCGCAGCGCGAAACGCTAGCCGGCCTGTGCGGTCTTGGAGACCTCGTCCTGACCTGCTCCTCGCCGCAATCGCGCAACATGTCGTGCGGGCTGGCGCTCGGGCGCGGCGAAGCGCTGGCCGACATCTTGGCGGCGCGCAATTCCGTCACCGAAGGGGTGGCCAGCGCTCCGGCGGTTTTCGAGCTTGCCGCGCGCCATGGTGTGGACATGCCGATCTGCGAGGCCGTGGCGGCCATCATCAGCGGCGCGTCAAGCGTCGACACGGCGATATCCGGCCTGCTGGCGCGCCCCTTCACCAGCGAAAGCGACTGAGATGACCGACATGCCGCCGCCGGGCATTGTGCTTGGCCGCCTTGATGCGCTTAGCAATCCGGGTGCCTTCCCTTCAGACTATGAGCCCTTGCCAATACTGCTGGTCCGAAAGGGCGAGGCGGCGTTTGCCTATGTGAATGTGTGCCCGCATCAGGGCCGGCCGCTCTGCCTGCCATCGGGCCGCACGCTGGTCAGCGAGGGCGCTTTCATCGTCTGCCCGTTTCACGGGGCGAGCTTTGCCATCGAAACGGGTGCCTGCACGGGCGGCCCTGCCGGCAAGGCGGGCCTGAAGCCGGTACCGGTCGAAGTCAGGGACGGCCAGATCATCACGATCTGACTGTCCCTTTCGACCGGTCGCTATTCGGCAGCTGCACCTTGCGCAAGTTCACGCAGTTCGGTCGAGGCAATGGCGATCTTGGAGAGCGTCCAGCCACCCGAAGCCGACAATTGCTCGATCAGCTGATCGGCACGGTCGACTTCATGGGCGTGGGTCACCTGCCAGGAGGAGACCAGTTCGGACGACCAGGTGTCGGAGGGCTCCTCGATACCGGCTTTGAGCTTGCCGCCTGCCGAATCCGCATAGCGCGTGATCGCGGTCGAGATCGCAAGCTGGCTGGCAAACAGGTCCTCACCAAGACGCCGGGTCGCGAGGCGGTCCCAGTGCTGGTCGGAGGTCAGGAGGCTGGCCGCGGTGCGCAGCGGATCAAAGCCGAAGCGGTCACCCACGCCATGATAGAGGCGCGCGGCCGCCGCCAGCGGCCACCCGGCCGCGCTGGCAAGGTCGATGATGTCGGTGGCCGGTACCAGCGGTTGCAGGAGCGCCACTTCTCCGGCGAGCTTGGCCGGCGCGCCTTCGTTCTCGAGGCGGGACTTTCGCCCGGCCACACCGGCACGCTCATGCGATGACAGCACGTCATCGCCCCAGCCGCGAAGCTGATCGGCTCCGTCGCGATAGCGGGCGATGAGGTCTCCCACCGGGGTTGCCTTGCCGGCCTCCTCGGCGCGGGCGCGCCGGGCAAGCCATACCGTCTGCTTGAAGAGCAGGCGGCGGACCTCTTCGTGCAGGCTGATCTGCGCGCTGGCGGGGATGCGGTTGTCGAGCGCGTTGATCTGCGCGGTCATCGTGTCGATGCGGAAAATCTCACGCGCCGCTGCAAACGCCCGCGCTATGGCGGAAATATCGGCCCCGCTGAGTTCCAGCGCCCGCTGGAGGAAGTCCGGCCCGCCATAATTCACGATGTCATTGGCCAGGCGGGTGGCGATGATCTCGCGTTTCAGGCGGTGGCCATACATGGCGTCGGCAAACTTGTGCAGTGCCTTGGGGAAGTAGGTGACCAGCGTGTCCTTGAAATGGGGATCGTCAGGCACGTCGCAGGCGACGATGCTGTCGAACAGGGCGATCTTCACATAGCTGGTGATGATGGCGATTTCCGGCCTCGTCAGGCCCTCATTCTGGTCCTTCAGCGAGCGGATGATCTCCGCGCCGGGAAGGCCTTCCACCGCACGGTCAAGGCGGCCTTCGGCTTCGAGGCGTTCCATCACGCGCTCGTGGACATCGAGGTCTTCGGCTGCGCGTTCGCGGGCGAGCGTGAGGGTCAGGGTCTGATCGTAATTGTGGCGCAGGACGTGATCGGCCACATCGTCCGTCATCGATTCCAGCAAGGTGTTGCGGTCATCGCGGCTCATATCCCCGGCCCGCATCATCGGGTTGAGGAGGATCTTGATATTGACCTCGTGGTCGGAGCTGTCGACACCGGCAGAGTTGTCGATGAAGTCGCCATTGACGCTTCCGCCCTTGCGGGCAAAGGCGATGCGGGCGGCCTGCGTCATGGCGAGGTTTGCCCCCTCGCCGACCACACAGGCCTTCATCTCCTCGGCGTCGACGCGTACCGCGTCGTTATTCTTGTCGCCGACCTCGTAATTCTGCTCGGAGGCTGCCTTCACATAGGTGCCAATGCCGCCAAACCAGAGAAGCTCGGTTTCAGCCTTGAGAAGGGCGTGCATGACCTCGTTCGGGGTCGCGCTCTTGCCCTCCAGGCCCGTCAGGGCACGGATTTCATCGTTGAGGGCGATGGATTTGCCCGAGCGCGAGAAAATGCCGCCGCCCTTCGAGATCAGCTTGGAATCGTAGTCCTGCCAGCTGGAGCGGTCCATCTCGAACAGGCGCTTTCGCTCCTTCCAGCACGCTTCGGTATCCTGCGGATCAGGGTCGATGAAGATGTCGCGGTGGTCGAAAGCTGCCAGCAGGCGGATTTTCTTCGACAGCAGCATGCCATTGCCGAACACGTCGCCCGACATGTCGCCGACACCGATGACGGTGAAGGGTTCGGACTGGATGTCCTTGCCGCGTTCGCGGAAATGGCGCTTGACCGATTCCCAGCCGCCGCGCGCGGTGATCGCCATCTTCTTGTGGTCATAGCCGGCTGAACCGCCCGACGCGAAGGCGTCCGCGAGCCAGAAATCGTATTCATCCGTCGCGACACCATTGGCGATGTCGGAGAAGGTCGCGGTGCCCTTGTCGGCAGCGACGACCAGATAGGGGTCCTCGCCATCCCAGCGCACCACCTTGTCCGGTGCCACGACCTTGCCGTCACCATCGAGATTGTCGGTGATGTCCAGAAGCCCGCGCAGGAAGGTGCGGTAGCTTTCCTTGCCTTCGGCCATGAAGGCTTCGCGATCGGACGATTTGGGCAGTTTCTTCGGATAGAAGCCGCCTTTGGAGCCGACAGGCACGATGACGGCGTTTTTCACCTGCTGGGCTTTCACAAGGCCCAGCACCTCGGTGCGGAAATCCTCGCGCCGGTCCGACCAGCGAAGGCCGCCGCGCGCAACCGGGCCAAAGCGCAAATGCACGCCTTCGACGCGCGGGCTCCAGACAAAGATTTCGCGGAAAGGCTTGGGCGCGGGCAGGTCTCGGATCTTGCGGCTGGCAATCTTCAGGGAGATCCAGGGTTTGGGCTTACCGTCCTTGCCGGTCTGGTAGAAATTGGTCCGCAGCGTGTACTTGATGAGCTTCACGAGGCGGCGCAGCGCCTTGTCGTGATCGAGGCTGGAAACAGCGTCGAGCTTGCCGCGAAGCTCGCGTTCCAGCGCATTGGCCTTCTCTTCGCGTTCCTTGTGGTCCAGCTCCAGCGACGGATCGAAGCGCAGGCGCGCAAACTCCAGAAGGCCGCGGGCAATTTCCGGATAGCCGGACAGCGCCTCTTCTTGGATGGACTGGGACGGATCAAGACCCGATTGCTGGCGGTAACGGGCGCAGGTGCGCAGGAAGGCCGCGTCGCGCCAGCTCACCCCGATGACGGGTACGAGTGTGTTGAAGCCGTCATCCTCGGTGCGGCTGTCAAGCACGGCGAGGACCGCATCCTCGAACAGGGGCGCGAGCGTTTCCAGCTCGGCAAACTCGCCCGACTTGGCCGCCACCTCGAACTCGTGAACCCAGAGCGTTTCGGATTCGGCGTCCTCACGGGCGCGCTGAACCGGATAGCCGGCCTCGGCCTCGACATGCAGGCCCAGGTTTTCCAGAACGGGCAGCACATCAGACAGCGCCAGCATGTGGCCATGGCTGTAGAGCTTTACCCGCAAATGCTGGTTGTCGTCGCCCGACAGGCGATAGACGCGCGCCGCGCGCGGATTGTCTGCGGAAAGCGGTTCAAGGCGTTCGATATCGGCCAGTGCGGAGGCCGGTTCGAAGCGCTCGCGATAACCGGCCGTATATCCGCCCAGATAGGTGCGGGCGGCACGCAGCAGGTCGGCGTCACCGGCGCGGCGCGCCTCGGCTTCCAGCTCGTCCTCCCAGGTACGGGCCAGTAGCGCGATCTCGCGCTCCAGCTCGGCCGGGTCGGGCTCCGGGTGGTTGAACGGGTCAAGGCCGATGATGAAATGGACGCGCGCCAGCGCGCCGTCACCGAACATCGGATAGAAGGCGGAAAGCCGGCCATTGAAGGCCTTGCGGATCAGCTCGCCAGCCTCGATCCGGACGCGCGTATTGTAGCGGTCACGCGGCACGAAGAGCAGGACCGATACAAAGCGGTCGAACTGGTCACGGCGCAGGAAGAGGCGCGTGCGCGGACGGTCGAACAGGTGCAAGATGCCCTGGCTGATCTTGAGAAGGTCTTCCTCGGACGTCTGGAACAGCTCGTCGCGGGGGTAGTTCTCCACAATGTGCTGAAGCTTCTTGGCCGAGTGCGAGCCCGGTGCCTTGCCGGCCTTGTCGAGCACGCGGCGCACCTTGCGCCGGATCAGGGGCACGTCGCGCGCCATCTGGTCATAGGCTTCGGCGGTAAAGAGGCCGACAAAACGGGTCTCGCCGACGACAGCGCCGTCATCGCGGTACCGCTTCACGCCGATATAATCCATGTAGACGCGCCGGTGGACGCGGCTCTTCATGTTGGCCTTGGCCACGATTACCGGGCTGGGTGCGCGCAGGAAGGATTCAATCGCCGGAACGATGACCAGCGGCTCGGACGAGCGGCGCAGGACCGTGCGTTCGGGATCGCGCAAAATGCCCCGCCCGCTATCTTTAAGGATTTCCGGTTCACGCGATTTCAGATTGCCTTCGCCATCGACGTCGAAGCCGTAGGCGCGGCAGCCGATAAAGGCGAAATGGTCGTCGCGCAGCCAGCTCAGGAAGGCGAGGGATTCCTCTACCTCCTCGCGCGGCGCACGGGTGTTGGCAGCTTTGAGGTGCTCCAGGCACTCATCCATGCGGGCGCGCATGTCGCGCCAGTCTTCCACCGCAGCGCGCACATCATTGAGGGTGGCGCGCACCTCGCCCTCCAGGGCTTCACGCGCAGCCTTGTCGAGCACATCGACATGCACCTGGATCATGGATTCGGCGATCACGCGCCCGTCCTTGCCCGAGCGCTGGCCGTCATCGTCGCGGCGCACCTGCAAGATGGGGTGGACCATGGCGAGCACGTCGAGGCCTTGCGAGGCAATCTCGCCCATCACCGAATCGACAAGGAAGGGGCGGTCCTGGCCCAGCACTTCGACAATGTCGCGGCCCAGAGGCTTGCCATCGGCGCCAAGACCCTCGCGCACCCGCACCATGATGCGATCGCTGGGGCGCTCTTTTGCAAACTCCCAAAAATCGGCGAACACGGTCAGCACGTCGGTCAGCGCGATGCCTTGCAGGTCATCGGCGAGGGAATCTTCCCAGACCTGTTCGGCAAAGCTCTCGGCTGCCTCGTCCATAGCGCCGAAGCGCGATTTCCAGAGCTTGCGGGCAGCTTTCAGGAACTCATCACGGCCAAAGGCGTGGGCGGAACTGACGACAGCGGTCATGCGCGGGGCGCTCCGTAACGGGGTGGCTGGCGCAAATGCCGGTCAGGGCTGCGCCGGGCAGGATTGTGCCAGCCTAGCCGCACGCCAGCGCCGTTCAAGCGGTGAACGCCACTGCCGCAAAGTGAACGCCAAGGCTGGACCAATTGGCGCGCGGTGTGGTTCGTTGCGAGGCTGAAAACAAGTCCTTTTTCTGCGGAGACCATCCAAGCCATGCCTCACATGCTCATCACCGGTGCCAATCGGGGCATCGGGCTCGAACACACACGCGTCCTGCTTTCGCGCGGCTGGCATGTCAGCGCAGCCTGCCGTGACCCGCAAAAGGCCGATGCGCTTCGCGCGCTCGATCCGGGCGATGGCCGGCTTTCCATACTGGAATACGATGCTGCCGATCCCGGTGCAGCAAAGGCGATTGCGGCCAAGGTAAAGGGCCCGATCGACATTCTCTTTGCCAATGCAGGCATGTTCGGCCCGCGTGAGCAGGGCTTTGGACAGACCGACTATGCGGGCATGGCGCAGATCGTTCAGGTGAATGCGTTCGCGGCGCTGGCGCTGGCGGAAACCTTCGCTGACCAGGTCGCAAAGTCCCAGCTGAAGGTGATTGCCCTGCAATCGAGCCGCATGGGGTCCATCACGGACAATACCAGCGGCGGCTATTACGCCTATCGCATGTCCAAGGCGGCGCTGAACGCGATAGGAAAATCGCTCAGCATCGATCTGAAGCCGAAAAACATCGTCACCCTGATCTTCCATCCCGGCTGGGTGAAGACCGATATGGGCGGGTCCGGCGGCACGCTGACCGTCAATGAATGCGTTGAAGGCCAGCTCGATCTCATCGCGCGCGCCAACCCGGCGATGAATGGCCGCTTCTTCCATGTCAGCGGCGAGGATCTCGACTGGTAGGAGAATGAGGCGGGCGCTGCCGGGCGGGGGACAGGAATGGCCCGGCAGCACCCTATCGGGTCTCTATGGCAGGCTGGGGACGCACATTGGAGACCCGCTTCTTTTTACGCAAAGACGGGTTTGCCGGATCAGGAAGCGGAACATCCGCCCCGGCTGACGGGTTTTCCCTGCAGTAGCGATGCAAGCAGGGAGACCGTCATGACTGACCGCAAGCCCCGGCCCGTGCCGACGCCCAAACCGGTGCCGCCATCTCAGCGGCGCCCGAAGAAGCCGCACTCTGAAGACACGCTCGACGAGGCGCTGGAGGAGAGCTTTCCCGCGTCTGATCCGCCGGCGCCGGCATCGCCGGAAAAGCGCAAGGCTGCTGACAAGCGCTGAAACGGGACGGTGGACGCAAAGCCGCGCGTCACACGTGTGACGGCAAGATACTCGGCCTTATGTCTTGGAAGGACATGGAGCGGGCGATGAGATTCGAACTCACGACCCTCACCTTGGCAAGGTGATGCTCTACCCCTGAGCTACGCCCGCTCATATGCGTCACCGGGGCTGGCCACGAAGGACCAGAGGGCGCGGTATATCGCGCATCGCTGACGCTTTGGCAAGCCTCCACTGCGGTGTTCTTTTCAGCTCTTGCACCGCAGCCGGTTTCAAGGGCAGGAAAGGGGCATGAACACGGCCCATCCAGAGATCGCCCGCACGCCTCTTCCTGCCAGCCGCGAGAGCCTGCTGGCCTGTCTGGAGAGGCTCGCCATTGCCACAACCACGCATGACCACCCGCCCGTGTTCACGGTGGCGGAGGGCGAGGACATCAAGGCGCGCCTGCCCGGCGGGCACACGAAAAACCTGTTCCTGAAGGACAAGAAGGGCCAGCTTGTCCTGATCTCGGCCCTGCAATCGACGCAGATCGAGCTGAAGCGGCTGCATGAACGGCTGGGTACCGGGCGGCTCTCCTTCGGCTCGCCGGACCGGTTACTGGAAGCCCTTGGCGTCACGCCGGGCTCGGTGACGGGCTTTGCCCTCATCAATGACCGCGAAGGCAAGGTCCGCTACATCCTCGATGCCGCCCTGATGGAATACGAGGTGCTGAACTTCCATCCCTTGCGCAATGACGCCACGACGGCGATCTCGCGCGACGGCTTTGTTGCCTTCCTGTCGGCGCTGGGGCGCGAGCCGGAAATCATGGATTTCAGCACGACCGCCTGACGCGCTACTTGCAGTCAGGCCCTTGCCGGTCCACCTAGGTGGCAATCGTTCGAACCGGCCCGGCCCGCCCTTGCGGGCAGGGTTTCATGTATCAGGGGTTTCCCATGCAGATTTTCGGCAACCAGCCCGGCTCACCCGCACCCGCGGCGCCCGCCTCCCATGTGAAGGACAGCACGGATGGGAGCTTCATGGCCGATGTCGTCGAGGTCTCCAAATCCGTGCCGGTTCTGGTCGATTTCTGGGCGCCCTGGTGCGGTCCGTGCCGCCAGCTCGGCCCTGTCATCGAGAAGGCCGTCAATGCGGCCGGCGGCAAGGTGAAGCTGGTCAAGATCAATATCGACGAAAACCCGCAAGTGGCCGGGCAGCTTCGCATCCAGTCCATTCCGGCCGTGCTCGCCTTTGTAAACGGCCAGCCGGTTGACGGTTTCATGGGCGCGCTGCCGGAAAGCCAGGTGAATGATTTCATCCGCCGGGTGTCTGGCGAAACCGACACGGCTGCGCTGGAAGATACGCTGGAGCGCGCCGAGGCAGCGCTGGCAGACGGCGATGCGGGCGGTGCTGCGCAGGACTTTGCCGCCGTCCTGCAGGCCGATCCGAAAAACGCCCGCGCCATTGCCGGGCTTGCCCGTGTCTATCTGTCTCAGGGCGACCGGGAAGGCGCCGGGGAAATCCTCGCCCAGGTGCCGCCTGCGCTCGCCGCTGATCCCGCCATTGCCGGGGTGCGCGCTGCCATGGAACTGGCAAGCGAGGGCGAAGACGCCGGTGACCCTGCGGACGCATGGCGCGCACTGGAAGCGGCAGGCGGCAGGGGTGCAAGTGAACGCTACACGCTTGCCCGTGCGCTGATTGGCGCCGGTGACCTTGAGGGCGCGGCGAGCCAGCTTCTCGACAGCATTGCCGAGGATCGCGAGTGGAATGAGGGTGCAGCCCGTCAATTGCTGCTGCGTGTGTTCGATGCCGCCGGTCAGGGCTCCGACCTGACGAAGGCTGGCCGCAAGCGCCTTTCCTCCATCCTGTTTTCATAGGCTGGCAGCGCGGCGCGTCCGCACTAGGTTTTCTCTCAAGGCATGATGCAAATGCCAGGAGTTCAGACCGATGACTGCCCACCCGGCCCTGCCCGAAACCCTGCCGCTCTTTCCGATACGCGGCTGCATCCTCTTGCCCGGAGAGGCGTTGCCGCTCAACGTGTTCGAGCCGCGCTATCTCAACATGGTCGATGATGCCATGGCCGGAAACGGGTTTCTGGGCATGATCCAGCCCCGGGGTTCCGGCCCGGCCGACCGGCCTGATCTGGAACGGGTCGGCACGGCAGGGCGGATCGCGAAGTATTCGGAGACCGGCGACGGGCGCTATCTGATCGTGGTGGTGGGCCTCTCCCGCTTCACCCTTGCTGGCGAGCCGAACCTGAAGACCCCCTACCGGGTGGGGCGGGCGGACTATTCCGGGTTCGAGACGGATATTGCCGGTCCCGAAGCCGACAGCCAGCCGCAAGGCAGGGAGGCGTTTCTGACCCTGCTGAAGCGCTTTTTTGCCCATGCCGGTATCGAGGCGGACTGGGATTCGGTGGCTGGCGCGCCGATCGCCGCGATCGTCAACAAGGTCGCCATGGCGGCGCCGTTCGACGGGGCTGCCAAGCAGGCGCTATTGCAGACAAAGCACATCGAAACCCGCCGGGCGCTCCTGCAAAGCCTTATGGAAGCGGCGCTGGAGCCGGGTATGCAGGGCCCGCAAGACGGTAATGGTGGCAACAGCCTCCACTAGGTCCAGCAGGCTTGCGCCGCAGCCGGGCCATGGCCTAAACATTTGGCCCATGAGCACTGAAACCCCTTCCGAGACGGCCAATCCGCGACGGTCCGCCCATGTGGATCCGAAGCTTCTGGAAATCCTTGTCTGCCCGGTCACCCGTTCGACGCTGGAATATGACCGTGAGGCTGCCGAGCTGATCTCGCGCGCTGCAGGCCTTGCCTATCCGGTGCGCGAAGGTGTGCCGGTCATGTTGCCTGAAGAGGCGCGCCGGCTGGATGGCTGATGCCGGTTCCCCGTCCTGGCCGGTGCGGCTGGCCTTCCAGGCCCGCGCGCGCAGGCTTTCGATAGCGTTCGATGACGGGGCGCAGCTTTACATTCCCTTTGCGGTGTTGCGGCGTGAAAGCCCCTCTGCCGAGGTACAGGGGCATGGTACTGGCGAGAAGCGGGCCGTGCCGCACGCCGATCATGTACAGGTAACCGCCGCCGAACCGGTCGGGCGCTATGCCGTTCGGCTGGTCTTTGATGATGGCCATGATAGCGGCATCTATTCATGGCGCTATCTGCGCCAGCTCGGTGAAGCCTGCATGCCAGCCCCGCAAGGCTGACAGGCAATCACCATTCCGGGGGAAAGCATGAAAACCATAGCATTTTTCGTTTCGGCCGCCCTGATTGTCCTGTGCAGCGGGCCGGGCGCTTTCGCCCGCCAGGAAGTCATCGAGCGTATTGACGGGCCGGGCCTGCGAACCCTCGTCACCGGGCTGGGCCACGAGATTACGCAGGACGCTGTCACCGATGAGGGCCAGCCCTTTCTCACCGCGCGCGCCGGAACGCTGAACTATATGGTGGCGGGCACGGCCTGCACCGAAGGCCAATGTCAGGGCATGCTGACCGAGCTGCTCTTTACCGGGACCGAGGCAACGGCGGAAACGGCCAACGCCATCAATGAAAGCTATGCCGCGATCAAGATGACGGTGCTGGAGAACGGCAATGTGGTGGTGTCGCGTTATGACGTCATCAATGGCGGAACCACGGCCGGTGCGCTTGCAACTTCGATAACGACCTTGCTGGAGATCACGGCGCGGCTGATCTCCGAACCGGCGGCCGAAGAGTAATCATCGCTCAGGACGCTGTGTTCGCCTCTTTGGCGGGAGCGGCGGGTGCCGCCGGGCTGGCCTGGATATGGGCCAGCAAGCCCTGCAATTCCTGCAGCTTGGCCGGTCCGGTCTCGGCCCGGGCCTCATTGCGCCCCATCTCGGAAGACAAAAGCCGCATGGCACGCGCCTGCGCGTCCTGACGGCAGCGGCCAACGGGCAGGATGTCCTGCGCGGCGAGGCGCAAGAGGCCTGCGGCCCGGTCGAGGGCGGGTTGGGCGGACGCAGCTATCCGGTCAAACAGCGTGTTCTCGTGGATGATCATCATGCCGAGCTGGTCGAAGACCTCGCTCATCTCGGCCTTGGCTGTTTCCGGGAAGGTGCCTTTCAGGGCGCGTTTTTGCAGGGCGGTGAGCTGGGCCAGCCGTTCAAAGGGCTGACCCGGTCCCTTTACGAACCAGCTTGCCGATTTCTGCCCGGTCAGTTTCGCACGGACATAGCTTGCCAGCTTGGCCTTGTTCTGTTCGCCAACGAGATTGTCCTCCATCGACAGGAGGCGGGCGATTTCCTCAGCGGGCGACGCCGCCCCTGCCAGCGCTTCCTCGATCGATTCCGGAGACAGCAGGCGCGCAGAGCGCACGGTGAAGGCTTCCACCAGCGATTGCGGGTTCAGGTCCCGACCTGACGCCGCGATCAGGCGCTGGGCGAGGGAGCGCGACAGGGCGATCTCGTTGAACACGCTATCGGGCTTGAAACGTTTGGGCTGGCGCAAGGCACCCAGAATGCGGCGCGCTATCTCGCTCTTGCTGTCAGGCAGGTCTCCGGCGCCAAACTTGGAGGCAAGCCGGCGCGCATTGTCGGGCGCCCCTGTCATGCTGGGATGGGTCTGGGCGCCAGCAAAAACGCTGGTCAGGCGCTCGACCTGCCCGCCCAGATCGCGGGTCTGGCCGATGATCTGGTTCAGTGCCCGGTCGAAGGACAGCATTTCGGCGAGGAAGGCATCGGCCTGTCTTGCCGCGAAATCGCGAGCTTCAGGGTCTTCGGGCAGGTCATCATGAAAGTCGAGCAGCATCTCGGCCTTGCGGGCCATGCCCGAAGCATTGGCCAGACGGTCGGCAATGGCCCGGCGCAGGCGCGTCTCGGCGCTGCCTTCGGCGTATATCTTCTCGGTCAGCTCGCGGAAGCTGGCATTCTTCGGGTCGGGCTGCTTGCGTTTGGCGTCCTTGCGGGCCTTTTCAATGCCCTTTTCGACCAGATCGGTCAGCAGGCGCACATAGGCGTGCACCGATGCATCAGAGCCTTGCGAGCGGGCAATCGCCACCTTCTGGATGGCGTGTTGCAGATCGCTTTCGCAGGCATCAAGCGCCTCGATCATGTCAGGCCGGTAGAGCAGCTCCAGCGGGCACACCTCCTGGCGTTCGAGCCAGGGCGAGAGCACGCGCCGCACCGTGTCGCGGGCCGCAGGTCCGGCAAGGTCTTCCGGCGTCACGCACGGCAGCGTCGCCTCGCCGGTCTTCTCCTTGGGGACGCTGAACCGCTCTGCGCCCACCTCGTGAATGGTGACGGAGCTGAAAGTGCCGGTATCGTCATTCCATGTTTCGCGCGAGACGCGGGCCGAACCCCGCGGCGCCTTGTCGATCAGCTTGTCGGCCAGCGTTATGGCATCGCTGCGCTCCTTGAGCGCCTCTATCAGCACCCATTCCGCCTTGGGGTGCTTCTTGAGGAAGACCTCGAAATGAATCTTGCCGGTGGCCATGGCCGCAGACG
>NZ_JBQLZR010000262.1:0-3272 GCF_052168375.1 Glycocaulis sp. | reverse complement strand
TGGCCATGGCGCACGAGGAACACGGGCGGCGGGACTGGGCCGAGGGCTTCGAGGCCGGGATCACCCTGTCGGAGGAAGGCTTCCCGATTTCGGGACGCACCTCGTCCATGGCGGCGCGCGTTGCACAGATATCCCAGCTTTCGCGCCGCGAACCGGCCCGCTCCTACTTCTACGACGAAGAGGGCAATGCCCACCCTGAAGGCTTCATCCGCACCAATCCTGCCTATGCGCAGACCTTGCGTTCGGTTGCCGCTGACTGGCGCAATTTCTACACCGGCGAGATTGCTGAGAACATTGTGGCCGTTGCCAATGATGCGCCGCGCGGCGGCCTGCTCACCCTAGAAGACCTCGCCGGATACGAGCCTGTGCGCCGCGAGGCGGTGTGCGTGCCTTACCGGGTCTACCGTGTCTGCTCGGCCCCGCCGCCCTCTTCCGGCGCGGTGGCTGTCGGCGCGATCCTCACCTTGCTGGAAGGCTTCGAGATGAGCGAGTTCGGCCCTGATACGGTCGAAGGCTGGCACCTCTTCATCGAGGCAAGCCGCCTCGCCTATGCCGACCGCGATCACTATGTCGGCGATCCGGCCTTTGCCGATGTGCCGGTCGCGGGCCTGCTCGACCATGCATACCTGACCGAGCGGCGCCGCCTGATCGAGATCGATGCCGCGATCCCGGAAATCAGCCACGGCACACCGCCGGGCGCGCCGGAAGTCATCGCCGACACCACGCCTGACGTGCCGGGCACCACGCACTATTCCATCCGCGACACGTTCGGCAATGTGGTCTCCATGACCACCACGGTGGAGTCCGTCTTTGGCAATAACCGGATGACTGAAGGTGGCTTCCTCCTGAACAACCAGCTCACCGATTTTGCCTTCGTGCCAAGCGATGCAGACGGGCGCACGCATCCCAACGCACCGGCGGGCGGCAAGCGTCCGCGCTCGTCCATGTCGCCGACCATTGTTCTCGATGCTGATGGCGAGTTCGTCATTGCCACAGGATCGCCCGGCGGCAATTCCATCGTCGCCTATACGGCCAAGACGCTTGTCGCGATGCTGGACTGGGGCCTGACCCCGCAGGAAGCCGCTGCTCTGCCCAACGTGGTCGCCCGCGGTGATGTGGTCAGTATCGAAAGCGGGTTCGACCCGGAATTGCTGGAGGGCCTGCGCACGCTCGGTCACCAGATCCGGGGCGAGCAGGGCGAAAACTCCGGCATCCACATCATCCGCCGGGGCCGGGACGGAACGCTGGAAGGCGGCGCTGATCCGCGCCGCGATGGCGTGGCCTTGCAGCCCTAGGAAGCTGAGGTCTGCGTCTTGGTCACTTGTCCGCCACCCACTCGCGTTTCCCCGGCGCACGCCGGGGTCCACAAGTACTAGGCACCGGCTTTCGCCGGCGAAACGCAACAAGGCGAGATCGATGATGTTTCAGGCCGCTTTTGCCGTCTGCAAGCGCGGAAGCTCGCCCCGCACTGTTGCGCGCAGCCTCAGATAAATACGCTAGACCACGCTCACAAAGGCGGGGTCGAGGCTGAGCGATCCCGCATCGCCGGCTTTCGCCGGATGACTGACAGGGGCGCGGGCGCTGACGCGCTCGCCGCCTGCCAGTTCCAGCGCCAGCACCACGACCGGGCCGGCAGCGCGCCGGCTGATCACCTTCGCGGCGACACCTGGACGATCCGCCTCTGCGACGACTATGCCTTCGGGGCGGATCAGCACGGTAACCGACGCGCCCTCGCCCTGCCCTGCGGCAATCGCGCCGAGCGGTGTATCAACCTGCCCAGCCTTCACCTGACCGGCAAAGGCAATCACCTCACCCAGCATGCGGGCCGCATTTTCACTGGCCGGTGACAGGTAGAGCGCATCCGGCGCGCCCGACTGGATGATCACGCCGCGCTCCATCAGCGCGATATCGTCCGCGCTCGCCAGCGCATCATCGGCGTCATGGGTGATGATCAGCGAGGCCGTTCCGGAACGCCGCAGGACATCCAGCGTCATTGCGGAAAGATCGGCCCGCAAGCGCCGGTCGAGCCCGCTGAACGGCTCGTCCAGCAGCATCACGGCAGGCTCCGGCGCGAGCGCGCGCGCCAGCGCGACGCGCTGCTGCTCCCCGCCCGACAGCTCATGCGGATAGGCCCGCGCGCGATGGCCGAGTTCCACGGCATCAAGGCAGGTCTTCACCCGCTCGCGGCGGGCGCTGGCACTGAGATCACGCAAGCCAAAGGCCACGTTCTGCGCCGCGGTCAGATGGGGAAAGAGCGCAAAATCCTGAAACACGACGCCGCAGCGGCGCTTCTCCGGTGCCAGATGCAGGCCCGGCCCGCTCCACGTCTCGTCGCCGGAACGGATCTCGCCTGCGTCCAGGCGCTCCAGCCCCGCAATCGCGCGCAGGAGCGTCGACTTGCCCGCGCCCGATGGCCCCAGCAACGCCGTCACCTTGCCGCCATGCAGGGCAAGGCTGGCATCACGCACGGCCATGAGGTCACCGCCAAGGCGGATTTGCGCCCCGCTGATCTCGATGCGCGGGCTGGCGGCGGCTTGTCCTTGCGTCATTCGGCCAGCCCCGGAATGGCGTCTGAAACCGGCACGCTATCGCGCGTGCGTTCGGACGCCGTGATACGCCGGGCAATCCAGACCATGGCGGGCAGCGCAGCCGCGACCAGCAACACCGCCGGCAGCGCCGCCTGTCCGAGGCGCTCGTCAGCGGCATAATTGTGCGCGGTCACCGCGAGCGTGTTCATGTTGAAGGGCCTCAGGATCATGGTCGCGGGAAGTTCTTTCAGAACCTCAACGAACACAAGAAGCCCCGCCAGCGCCACACCGGAGGAGACCAGCGGCCAGTGGACGCGCCGGAATAGCTGCAGCGGGCGCGCACCCAGCGTCATGGCGGCTGAATCGAGTGTGGGCGTTACGCGCGAGAGCGCGCTTTCCGACGGGCCGATGGCGGCGGCGATGAAACGGGCCTGATAGGCAAAGACGAGCGCGATCACGCTGCCCGTCAGCGCGAAGGGGAAGACCGACCCGGTCACGCTTTGCCAGCCATCATCCAGGGCGGACTGGGCTGCGCCAAAAATGATCAGCACACCAAGCGCCGCAACCGCGCCCGGAACGCCATAACCCAGAGAGGCGATACGCGCGGACCCGCGGCCCACCAGCTTTCGCGTGCGGATGGCATAGGCAAGTGCCAGCCCGATGGCCGCCGCGATCAGCCCGGACACCCCTGCGAGCAGAAGCGAGTTCACGGCAGCATCCAGAAGACCGGTCGCCGCAGGTGTG
>NZ_JBQLZR010000261.1:0-1529 GCF_052168375.1 Glycocaulis sp. | reverse complement strand
TATCCCGGCTGCGTCCAGCGATGGACGCTGGCGGTCCAGCCGGTCCTTCAGCGGTCCTGTCATCGCGCGCATGGTGATGATCTGGCCTGCACCGGCCGTGCGGGCCAATCCGGCCAGGTCAGGCGCATCCGGACTTGCGGGAACCGGCAGCGCGAAATGCTGCGCCGCGCGCGCCAGCCCGTCTGCCAGCGCAGTGCGGGTCACTTGTGCTGCGCGGTCACCGGCCGGCAGGGGCGAGCGCCAGCCGAGCGCCTCCATGGTCGCAAGCCCTTTTGGCTTGACCCCGCCCAGCGGCCAGCTTTCCGCGTTCAGGTCTTCCTCGTGGAGGAGCAGCAAGGCCGGAATACCGGTATCGGGCGTATCGCTCTCCTTGAGCGCCACCACCGGATACTGCCAGGCATCGTCATCAAGCGGTGGAGCCTCCGAAGCCAACTGACCGTCGGGCAGTTTGAAACGTCCCCCGGTATAGGTCTCGATATTGGAGGGCCTCGCAAGATAGGTCTTGCCTTGCGTGTGCAGGCCGCACACCCAGCGCCAGGAGAGCGTATTGGACGCTGCATCGGCGTCGATCAAATGGCGCAGGAAGAAATCGGCGCCAAGCTGCCAGGGCAGTTTGAGCGTGTAGATCCAGATCGATGCAAACCACATCCGGGCGTGATTGTGCAGATAGCCAAGCTCCGTGAGCTCATGCGCCCACGCGTCAAAGCAGGCGATACCCGTCTGGCCGGCGACCGCCCGTTCGTACTGGCGGCGCAAGACCGGGGTCGACGCCACGCGCTCCAGCGCTGCGTCGCGGGACTCACAATAGGCTTCCCAGACCGCAGGGCGCATTTCCAGCCAGCCCTTCCAGTAGGTCCGCCAGCAGACTTCCTGAACGAATTTTTCCGCCGCTTTCAGCCCGTGCGCGGCAATCGCGCCGCGGACGAGTTCTTCCTCCAGAACCAGGCGATGGCGCACTGCCGCGGAAAGACACGAGACATTCGACCGGTCCTTGGGGCCCAGATCGTTATTGCGCCGGCTGGAATAGTCATAGCCCATCGAGGCAGTAAAGGACGCCAGACGCCGAAGCGCCGCCTCTCGTGTTGCCGGAAAGGTAAAGCCTGTCTCGCTCATGATGAGGAGAGCTATGGCGACAAAAGGCCCTGTCCAGAGACGGCGCGTAGATTGGCATCAAGATGTTCAGGCCGTGTCGTGCTCATCAGCACACAGTCAGCAAGGCCGGTCTGCAAGGGTGCCAGAAGCGCGTCGGGCATGGGCGTACGCGGCGGACCGGATGCTGGCGTTCGAAGTGTGCGTGCAAGCGTGTAGAGGTCAGCAGGCTTGCGCGGAAGGCGCAAGGGCGCAGGGCCTGCGCCTGCTGCCTCAATACCCATGACCGCGACACCTTTGGCGCGCGCAGTGAGCAGGCGTTCCCTGGCCTCATCACCGATCTGCGCATGAACCGGCGCCATGAGAAGTGCGAACCGGCCTGTTTCCAGCGCTGCATCCAGCTCCGCGCCCCGTCCGGCAACACCCAGCAGCCGGAAGGC
>NZ_JBQLZR010000260.1:0-1651 GCF_052168375.1 Glycocaulis sp. | reverse complement strand
CGCTGTTCCGGCCGTCCGACGTGGCGGTGAACCCCGCAGGCGGGTTTTCCGGAAGGGTGGCCGCTGCGACCTACCGCGGTGGCCACTGGGAGGCGCAGGTCGAGGTCGCGGGGCTTCCCGCGTCCTTCGTCCTTCACCTGCCGCAGCGGGCCGACCCGGGAGATGTCCTGACGTTCGGGCTCAACGGCGGCTGGCTCCTGCCCGGCTGAGGCATCAGAGCCGCCAGGGAACCACGCCAGGTGGCAGCCGCCGTCCGAGCCGGTCGAGGAGCGCCATGAGGAGCACGGTCGCCACCACCGTTACGGCAGAGATGGCCGCGGCCAGCGTCGTGTAGCCGCCGTTCTCGTAGTTGTAGATGACGGTTCCGATGGTCTCGGTGCCGGTCGACCAGAGAAGCGCGGAGACCGTAACCTCGTTGTAAGCGGTCAGGAAGACGAGGATTGCGCCGGAGGCCGCTGCCGGCGCCACGAGCGGCAGGAAGATCCGGCGCATCCGTTGCAGCCACCCCGCACCGGCGATACGCGCGGCCTCGTCGAGTGCTGGGTCGAGTTGCAGGCAGGCGGCGGATACCGGCTTCAGCGCCACCGCGAAGAAGGCCGCGAGATAGGCGAGGACGATGATCCAGAGCGTGTTGTAGAGCGAGACCCCGACCAGCGGCAGTGGCTTCAGGAAGGTCAGGATGAAGGCGATGGAGATGACGATGCCGGGGATGGCGTAGGTCGTCTCCGCGAGGCCCGCGATCCCGGCCCCGAGCGTGCGGCGCGGCCCTTTGGGCCCCGCCAGGAGGCGCGCGGCGAATGCGGCGAGGCCCGCCAGCGCCAGCGCTGCCGCCCCCGCCGCAAGCGAGGAGTTCGCGAAGGCGCGAAGCGTGACCGACTGGCGGATCAGCACCTGCTCGAAGTTCGCGAAGGTCATCGTCTCGAAGCTCAGCGGCACGCCATAGGTGACGACCAGCGCCGTCCCGAAGAGCGCGGCCATCGGGAGGGCAAGTGTGGCCGCCACGACGAAAACGAGGACGGCCTCTGCGGTCCAGCGCGCGCGGCCGAGATCGACGTGCAGCGGCGCCTGCACCTGACCGACGAGCGGCGCGCGACTCCGTGCCGCGAGGGTCATCTGCACCGCGACGACCGCGATGGCGAGCATCGCCATCAGGGCCGAGAGCACCGCGACGTCGGCCAGCATCGAGGGCCCGAAGCTCGACAGACGCTGCCAGATGAGAACGGGGAGCGTCGTGTACCGGCCCGGGATGCCGAGAAGCGCCGGTATGCCGAAATTGCCGAGCGCCGAGACGAAAGCAAGTGCACCGGCGGCCAGGAGGCTCGGTCCGAGAAGGGGCAGGATGATCCGGAGAAGCAGCCGGACCGGTCTCGCGCCCGCGACGCGGGCTGCCTCGGCCATGTCGCGTGGCAGCATCCGGACTGCGGCCAATACCACGAGGAACACGAGCGGCATGTGCTGGACGGAGAGGAGCGCGATCACCCCGCCCCGCCCGTACAGTGGGTGCGGTGTTCCGGGCGGCGGTGCGAGGCCGAGCGCCCCGAGGAGGGGCGATGAAGGCCCGAGCGCCTGCGTCCAGGCAATTGCCGTGACATGTGGCGGGATCATCATCGGAATGAGGAGGAGGAAGACGAAGACCGCCTTGCCCCGCAGG
>NZ_JBQLZR010000259.1:0-4862 GCF_052168375.1 Glycocaulis sp. | reverse complement strand
GTCAGCGCGCCGCCCCAGGTCTGCTCGCCCAGCGTCTCGCCGGTCGCAGGGTCCAGCCGGACCGGAACACCGGCCTGGTACCAGAGAGCCAGAACTTCGCCATTGTGCAGGATGAGATCGGTATTGCCGGAATCCTTCAGCCAGCCATCCGATCCTGCGCCCGCAGGCGCATTCGGATCAGGGTGGCCCATATAGCCCGGCCATTGCTCCTGGCCGCGCGCAGCGTTCGACTGGAAATGCGCCGTACGCACAAAGCGCGAGCGATAGCTCGCCTTGCCATCCTTGAAGGCGATGGTGTGGACCATCCCGTCACCGTCAAACCAGTGATGCTTGGATTTCGGCTGATAGACCTGGTTGGGACCGTTGCGCATATAGGCGCCGCACAGGTCGGCGGGAATCTCGCCGATAACTTTCAGCGCGTCGGCAGTCGTCTCATGCGCGACCGGCGCATACAGGCCACGCAGGTAAGCATTGTCGATATCGGCCAGCCATGAAGGCGCATCGCGCTCCATACGTCCGTTGGACTCAGGCACCGGGGCGTTCATCGTGAGCACTCCTTTCCATACCGGGACGGGCCATGGCACGACCGTCCTCATGCAAACCATATTCACCTGCAAGCCGCGCAACGATTGTACGCATTGGCTCGACGGCATTTACCGATCCGACACCCTGTCCGGCCGACCAGACATCTTTCCAGCCTTTCAGGATTATCGACGGATCATCAAACTGGACCCTGCCCTTTTCGGGCAGGTTTTCCGGGTCAAGCCCGGAGCGTTTCAGGCTTTCCTTCAGCCAGCTTGCCGGCACGCCTGTGACCGAGGCCGACACGACAATGTCAGACGCTCCAGAACGCACGACCATGTCCTTGTAATCGGGATGCGCAAGACTTTCCTCGGCCGGGATGAAGGCCGTGCCCATATAGGCAAGGTCGGCGCCCATGGCCTCGGCTGCGCGGATACCGCGGCCGGTCGAGATACCGCCTGCAACGGCGATGATCCCGTCGAAGAAGCCGCGCACCGCCTCGATGAACGCCACGTTGGCAACCTGTCCCGTATGACCGCCTGCGCCAGCGCAGACGAGCACCAGCCCGTCAACACCGGTCGAGGCCGCCTTGGCGGCAAACTCCACCGTGTTCACATCGGCAAAGACCAGCCCGCCATAGGCATGCACAGCCTCGACCACCCGATGCGGCCCGCCAAGCGCCGTGACGACGATGGGCGGCTGATAGCGCCGCACCAGTTCCAGCTCCGCGTCAAAGCGCGGATAGGAGGAATGACAGATCATGTTGTAGGCCCAGGGCGCATCATCCCCGGTCAGCCCGTCGCTGATAGCCTTCATCCAGGCCTCGACATCCTCGATCGTGCGGCAATTGGGTCCGGGAAACGAGCCGATCACGCCCGACCGGCACGCCGCCAGAACCATGTCAGGCCCGGACACGAGAAACATCGGCGCTACCACCAATGGCAGGCGCAGGCGTCGGGCTAGGCTTTCAGGCAGTCGGGTCAAGGGGTGCCTTTCGTCAGGACCGGTGCTAAGCACGGAAGGGTCACTTTGTTAGTGAAACTAACTCTAGCCGGTTTTGCGCGCCGCCTCAACCCCGCAAGCACGTTTGCCTAATGGTTTGGCTTTGTTTCTAGTGCGGGGATGGATGCCCGCCTCAAGCAGATGATTCAGAACAATCCGGTTTCCCACGCCATGGACGTGGTGGGAGAGGCCTGGACCATGCTGATTCTGCGTGAGGCCTTTCGCGGTGCGCGCCGTTTCGATGACTGGCTGGAACGTCTGGCGATTGCCCGCAGCGTTCTGGCGCGCCGCCTGAAGACACTGACCGATGCGGGGCTGTTGATCCGCAAACCCTATCAGCAACGCCCGGCACGCTATGAGTATGTGCTGACTGCGATGGGCCGCGATCTCTATGGCGTGGCTATCATGCTGATCTTCTGGGAGCAGGAGTGGTCGCCGCGCGCCGACCCGGCCCGTGCGATTCGCCTGGTTACGCGTGAGGGTGCCGATCCGGTCGAACCGGTCATGGCCGGCGAAAACCCGCAGGCTGCCATCGTGCCAGGTGATGTCATGCCGCAGCCCGGTCCGGTGCCGACGCGCGCCCCGGCGCTGAAAGAGATGCGGCGCCGGAGAGTGCAGCCTGCCATGCGCGCCAGCGGAAAGCCGATCGAGCTCGGGATAGAGCTTTTCGGCGATTACTGGACCAATCTGGTTCTCGCGGCCTGCTTTTACCGGATACGCCGATATGACGAGTTCATCCGGACACTGGATATCTCGACGAGTGTGCTGGCCGACCGCCTCGATGGCCTCGTCTCGCACGGGATTCTGGCCCGAAAGCGTTATCAGGAACGTCCTGAACGCTTTGAATACGTCCTGACAGAGCGCGGACTCGCGCTCTATCCGACCGTCCTTGCGTTCTTTGCCTGGGGCGCACGATGGCTGTGCGAACCGGGCAAGCTGCCTGTCGAACTGGTCTCCGAGAGCACGGGGAAGACAGTGATCCCCGTTTTGCGCAATGCGGTAACCGGCGCGGAAATCGAT
This sequence comes from Glycocaulis sp., assembly GCF_052168375.1. Lineage (NCBI taxonomy): Bacteria > Pseudomonadati > Pseudomonadota > Alphaproteobacteria > Maricaulales > Maricaulaceae > Glycocaulis > Glycocaulis sp. Next base: position 2,318 of record NZ_JBQLZR010000259.1, on the reverse strand, counting down.
CCGCGCAGCGTGCGTCCCGTACCGGCGCTAAGCTCCAGCGAGCGCGCGGCGATCAGCGCCGGCCAGCAATAAAAAGGGGCGGCACCCCCCAAAGAGGTGCCGCCCCCGGACGGAACAGCGTCCATCCCCCCGTAAGTCTAGCCGCCCAGACGCATCCGGAACTGCGCGCCGAACGTGCGCGGCGGTGCGAAGACGGTGAACCCGATATCGAGGTTCTTGATGATGTGGCTGGGGTAGAGCTCGTCAGTGAGGTTGCGGCCCCACAGCGAGATGTCCCAGTTGGCATTGTCCGGCCCCCAGCTCAGGCGGGCATCGACCGTACCATAGGCGTCAACCAATGTTTCAGGCGCATTGGACGGATCAAAATAATAGTCACCGGTCCAGTTGTAGTCGACGCGCGCGCGTGCCGTGCCCGATGCCACCGGCACTTCGAGAGCGGCGTAGACGTTGAACTGCTGCTCGGGCGACCGGGTAAGCTGGTTGCCATTATAGGGCAGCACGCCCAGCGCGGAGACCGCGTCGGAGGTGTACTGGGCATCGAGATAGGCATAGGAGCCGCCGATCTCGAGATTCTCGGTAAGCTGGAAAGCCAGCTCCGCCTCGGCGCCGCGGATTTCCGCATCCGCGTTCGAGGTGGACAGGGCCAGACCCAGAAGCTCATAGACCTGCAGGTCCTGATAGTCGGTATAGAAGGCGGCGACGTTGAAGATGCCGCGACCGTCCGCGAAGGTGGACTTCATCCCCACCTCGAAATTGTCGAGGATTTCCGGATCAAGCGCCGTGGTGGCCTGCGCCGCGCTTTGCGCCTGGCTGGGGTAGAGTCCCGATTTGTAGCCCCGGTCATAGGATGCGTAGAACATCACATTGTCCGAAGGGCGCCAGTCGAGGCCGAGACGCCAGGTCGGCTCGGTCCAGCTTTCGCTGCCCGATGCGCCTGCCGGATAGGCCACGCCCGGGGGCGGGCCGAGCGGGATGCCCGGGAAAGGACCACCCGGCGTCGCATTGTCGACACCGCGGGCGAATATCTCCTTGGAGTCATAGGTCAGGCGTCCGCCAACCGTCAGGTTGAGCGTATCGGCCAGCGGCAGCGTCATCTGTGCGAAGACCGCCGCAGACTGGTTCGTGGCATCCTGGAAGAAGGTCACATCACCCGATGCAATGGCGGGCAGCGGCGCGCGCGCATCGACGATAAAGCGCTCATTGCGGTCAACTTCCTCGTGGAAGAGGTAGAGACCAGCCACCCAGAAAGCCCCGTTGCCCAGCGTCTGTGACAGGCGGAATTCCTGCGTGAACTGCCAGGCCTCGTCCTGGTTGATGTCTTCCACGCGCAGCACGTAAGGCGGCGTGGGCAGACCGCCCAGATCGTCAAACCAGGAGAATTCCAGCCCCCGGTAGGAGGTCAGCGAGGTGAAGTCCATATCGCCCAGAGTCGTGTCTGCGCGCAGGAGGACACCAAAGCTGTCACGTTCCTGGAAGGTGTCGGGATCAGAGAAGCTCTGACGCTCATTGAGACCTGCCCGGATACCGCCAATCAGCGGGATGAAAGCCGGGTTGGTATTGGGACCGGGCACTGGCACGCGGGCCTGTCCGTCCGTTTCATCGCTGGCATAGTCAGCCTGTGCGAGGAAGCTCCAGTTGCCGGCATCCCACGCGATCGAGCCGCGAACACCCCAGGTGCTCGACCCGCCAAGATCGGCCCCTGACGGCACACTTTCCGAATACCCGTCATTGGACTGGTAGAGGAAAGCAAGGCGCCCGGCTGCCGTCTCGCCAAGCGGACCGTTCAGGACGGCGCTGACGAGCTGATCGTTGTAATCGCCATAGCCGAAGGTGAACTCGCCAAAGGTCTGCGTCATGTCGGGACGCGCCGTGATGATGTTCACAGCGCCGCCAGCCGCGTTGCGGCCGTAGAGCGTGCCTTGCGGACCGCGCAGCACCTCGACACGCTCGATGTCGAAGAAGCTGAGCGCGCCGCCGCCGGCCCGGCCGATATAGACCTCGTCGATGGACACGGCGACGGACGGGTCACCGGCCGCAGAATCTGACGTCGAACCGATGCCGCGAATATAGAGCTGCGGCTCGCCGATATTGAACCGGGTCATGGTGAAGCCCGGCGTGCGCTCGGCAATGCCCTCCACCCCGTCAATCGAGGAATCGCGCAAGTCCGCCGCACTGAACGCCGTCACGGCCACCGGCACATCCTGCACTGACTGTTCGCGGCGCTGCGATGTCACGGTGATGATCTCGGCGGACTGGGCCATAGCCGTCCCTGCCGAGGCGAGCGCACCGGTCAGCGCCATGGCGCCAACCGATACGCG
>NZ_JBQLZR010000258.1:0-13359 GCF_052168375.1 Glycocaulis sp. | reverse complement strand
CAATCGTGCCAACGTTCGCATGCGGCTTGTTACGCTCAAACTTTGCCTTGGCCATCGCGCCTTGTCCTCGTCGCAACTTTCTGGAAGAGCACGGCTTCACGCCCTGCCCGGTTAAACTGACGGCGCGGGATAGCGTCCACGGGCGCCTATGGCAAGGGGTTTGCGCGCATTGGCTCCGCCAAGCTGCAGGAAGCACCGGCGTCTGCCTCAAGGCATGCGCAGCGAGCTGCGTGGACGCATACGCCGGACGGATGGCACCGGCTGTCTGGAAGCAAAATCAGGAGGATGGAGCGGGTGGCGGGAATCGAACCCGCGTATTCAGCTTGGAAGGCTGACATTCTACCATTGAATTACACCCGCGCGGGCGCCCTCGCTCCGGCAGACCAAACCTAGCCGCGCACCTTGTCCCTGGCGAGATAAAATCGCGCCAGGAATGGTGATGGCTGGTGGAGGGGGCTGGATTCGAACCAGCGTACGCTTGCGCGGGCAGATTTACAGTCTGCTGGATTTAACCACTCTCCCACCCCTCCGGGTCGCCCGATGTCCAAGCGGACCGGCCGGGCCTTCCGATTGAGCCGTGTCAGATACGGTCTTGCGCACACGCGCCGACCGTCCTAACGAAGCTGCCTCGTTAAGCCGGGACGCGACTTATACTTATGGCCCCTGACCAGCGCAACACCTCGAAACCGGCTTTCGCACACGCCCGTGCACAGGGCCGGCCAAACACCCGCAAACCGTCGCGCCAGCGCGGTGACGCCCTGCCTCCGGGCGAGGGCTGGATATGGGGCCGGCACGCGGTGCTGGCGGCGCTTGCCAACCCGAAACGGGTCCTGCTTTCGCTGCATGTCACACGCAACAGCGCCAAGGACCTCGATGATGCGATGCAGGCACGCATTGCTGCCCAGATCGAGGAACCGGGGCAGATCAGCGCCCGTCTTCCGGACACCGCCGTTCACCAGGGTTTTGCCCTGAAGGCAAAGGCGCTCGTACCGGAACCGGTTCAGGCCGTTCTGGCGCCGACGCACGGACTTCTCGTGGTTCTCGACCAGATCACCGATCCACATAATGTCGGCGCCATCTTCCGCTCGGCGGCGGCGTTTGGTGCGCGCGCGCTGATCTTGCAGGACCGCAAATCCCCGCCGCTCTTCGGCACGGTCTGCAAGAGCGCCGTCGGCTGCGCCGAACTCGTCAGCCACGTCGAGGTAACCAATATCGCCGACACGCTCAAAAGCCTGCGCGATGAAGGCCGCTTCGTGGTGGGGCTGGCAGGCGAGGCGGAAACCAGCCTTGCCGCCGCCATCCAGACCGGCGCCGACACGATGGGCCGGACGACCGGGCTCGTCATCGTGCTGGGATCAGAAGACAAGGGATTGCGTCCGCGCGTGGCCGATCATTGCGATCTGCTGGCACGCATCCCCATGGGACCCAAGGCCGAGAGCCTGAACGTTTCCAATGCGGCAGCGGTCGCCCTCTATGAAGCCTCCAGACACGATCCCAGAATCAATCCGGGCATCAATCCGGCGGCCAATCCGGCCTGACACCGCAAACCCCGGGGCCATCGGCAATCGGTTGGCGCTTAGCAGACGTATGACATGGCATATCCAGCCGGAGACAGACCATGCTCATCGCTTTTGCGCGCCTTGCCGCCCTGCTTCCCGTCCTTCTGCTCGCGGGCTGCCTGTCAGGACCGTCGCCGCAAGACCGGGCCGGCGTATCCCCTGCCCTCTCGCTGGAAACCTATTTTCAGGGCCGGACCTATGCCTATGGGGTGTTCGAGCGCGACGGTGTCCTTGACCGGGTCCTCCATGTCGAGATCGACGGCGAGTGGGACGGGCGCGCCCTGACGCTCGATGAGCACTTCCTTTATGATAATGGCGACACCCAGCGCCGTATCTGGACCATGACGCAGACGGCACCGAACCGGTTTTCCGGAACGGCTGGCGATGTGATCGGCGAAGCGGATATCTCGATTTTCGGCGATGCAGCCTATTTCGGCTATCTGGTCGATCTGCCGCTTTCGGACGGCTCGACCGTTCGGGTGCGGTTCAATGACCGCATCTACCGGCTGTCGGACGACGTGCTCATCAACCGGGCAAGCGTGTCGAAATTCGGCATTACGGTGGGCGAGGTCACCATCGTCTTTCTGAAAGACCGGCCAGCCGACTGGCCGGAAATCCCGCGCGGCTGACAGGCACGGCCCATCGGCGCGGCAAGGGCTGGACCTTGCCCGGTCACTGGCGCAACACTGGCGCCATGACACAGCCCCACGCCCCGCGCAGCCAGCTGCGCACTCACACCGTTTTCAACCAGTCCGAACCGCTTTCGGGCCTGAACCTTTATGAGGCAGACCACATCCTCTGCGATGCCGTCAGGCGCAATGGCGGCGGTATGCACGACGCGTCTCTTGGTTCGTTCGGTGCGCGTGTCGGCTCTGCCGAGGTTCTGGAGTGGGGCCGTCAGGCCAACGAGAACCCGCCAAAATTCAAGCCCTTTGACCGGTTTGGTCATCGCATCGACGAGGTGGAGTTTCACCCCGCCTATCATCAGCTGATGGCTCTGGGCCTTGGCGCCGGCGTCTCGTCGGCGGCCTGGAAAGCCGATACCGCGCCCCACACGCTGCACTCCGCCCTTCTCATGCTGATGGGCCATGCCGATGCAGGCGTGTGCTGTCCGATGTCGATGACCTATGCCTGCGTTCCTGCCCTGCGTCATGCGCCCTGGGCGGCAGGTTGGGTCAGCGGTGCCACGGCAGGGCAATATGATCCTGCCATGAAGCCGATGGCGCAGAAGTCCGGTCTCACTATCGGCATGGCCATGACCGAGAAGCAGGGTGGGTCGGATGTACGCGCCAACGAAACCCGCGCGGTTTCCATCGGAGCCGACGAGGTGGAACTGACAGGCCATAAATGGTTCTGCTCGGCCCCGATGAGTGATGCCTTCCTCACCCTCGCCTATGAAGGCGAAGGCGATGCCGCCGCCATGTCGTGCTTTCTGGTGCCGCGCTGGCGCCCTGACGGCACCCGGAACGCCATCGAGATCCAGCGCCTGAAGGACAAGCTGGGCGATCGTTCGAACGCCTCGTCGGAGATTGAATACCACGGCGCTTACGCCCGCCGCGTGGGCGAGCCGGGACGCGGCGTGCGCACCATTATCGACATGGTCAACCACACCCGCCTCGATTGCCTTGCCGGATCGGCGGGCCTGATCCGCACGGCCAGCTTCCATGCGATCTGGCATGCAGACCGGCGCGCCGCCTTCCAGCGCCGCCTGATCGACCAGCCACTGATGCGCGAAGTGCTCGCCGAGCTCGCCATGGAAGCTGAAGCGGCCATGGCGCTTGGCTTTCGTGTCGCGCGGGCTTTTGACCGCATGGCCACGGACCCTCATGAAGCGGCACTGGCACGTATCCTCACCCCGATTGCGAAATACTGGATATGCAAGCGCGCGCCCTATCTCGTTTATGAGGCGATGGAGGCCCATGGCGGCGCCGGCTTCGTCGAGGAATCGCCCCTGCCGCGCATGTTCCGGCAAAGCCCGCTCAATGCGATCTGGGAAGGGTCAGGCAATGTCATTGCGCTCGATACGCTGCGTGCACTCAGCCGCGACCCGGAAAGCCGCGAGGCCCTGGTCACCCACCTCGAAGGCGCGAGGGGGCACAACGCCGCGCTCGATGCCCTGATAGGGCGCATTGATGCCGCTTTGGCGGGCGGCATTGGCGAAGCGGATGCCCGCCGGTTCAGCGAGGAGGCAGCCCTCGCCCTGAGCGCTGCCGCACTCATGGAAGCCGGGCTGGACGCGGCCGCCGATGCCTTCATCGCGCGCCGGATCGCCAGCCAGTCGACCACGCTGGGCGCAGGGCACGGCCGCATCGATACCGAGAAACTGATTGAGCGGGGCCGTTTGGCGGTCTAGTGCGAAGCCTCGTCATTGCCACCTTTAGCAGGGCCTGTCCCCGATGATTCTCGCCGCGCTCTGCGTCTACATCCTCATCCAGCTTGCCATCGCCGTTTGGGCTTCGCGCCGGATGAGCACGCACACCGACTATCTGGTCGCCGGGCGCAAGCTGGGCTTCTGGGCAGTTGGCATCTCGGTCTTCGCCACATGGTTTGGCGGCGAGACCATGATGGGCTCCACCGCAACCATCGCCGATGAAGGACTGGCCGGTGCCCGCGCCGAACCGGTTGGCTACGCCCTTTGCCTGATCGTCGCCGCGCTGCTGGTTGCGGGCAGGCTGCGCGCTGCCGGTTATCTCACGCTCGCGGACTTCTTCCGGGACCGGTTCGGGGGGCGCGCTGAAATCGCCTCAGCTATGGTCTCGATCCCGACATCGATCATCTGGGCGGCAGCGCAATTGCTGGCCCTCGCCTCTATCATTGCCGTGGCGAGCGATATTCCCGTCGGCTGGGCACTGGTCGGCGCGAGCCTCCTTGTCATCGCCTACACGCTGCTCGGCGGTTTGCTGGGCGATGTCGTCACCGACATTTTGCAAAGCCTCGTCGTTCTGGCCGGTCTCGTCATCCTGACCATCACCCTGTTCGGACGCGCTGGCGGTGTGGAAGAGGCGCTTGCCCTCATCGACCCTGCTCAGCTTGTCCTCATCGCGCCGGGCGAAAGCTGGATCGAACGGCTGGATGCCTTTGCCATTCCCATTCTCGGCTCCATCGTCGCCCAGGAAATGATCGCGCGGTTTCTCGGCGCTAAATCAGCAAAAATAGCCGTGCGGGGCGGGCTCATGGCAGGCGGACTTTATCTTCTCGTGGGCTGCTTTCCGATCCTGTTCGGCCTTGTGGGTCCGGGGCTCGGCTTCGATCCGGCAGCCGGTGACCTGTTCCTGCCGAACCTTGCCCTCGACCTGTTGCCGAGCGCGCTTTTCGTCGTCTTTGCCGGCGCGCTCTTCTCGGCCGTCCTGTCTACGGTCGATTCAGCGCTTCTGGCCGTCTCGGGTCTCGCCACCCAGAACCTTTATTCGCGGGTGAGGACCGATGCATCGGCAGCAGAAAAGCTGCTCGCTGCGCGCGGGTTCACCGTGCTCGCAGGCCTTCTGGCCTATCTCGTGGCGACAACGGGCGAGACAATTTACGGGCTGGTGGAACTGGCATCGTCACTTGGCTCCGCCGGACTGCTGGTATCCCTCCTGATCGGGCTGCACAGCCGCTTTGGCGGGGAGTGGTCGGCATTGTGCGCGCTTGCCAGCGGCCTTCTCGCCATCTGGCTCGGTGACTTTGTCTTCGGTATCCCGGGGGCATTCATGGCCTCCATCCTCGCGGCTCTGGCAGGCTATGTGCTGGCCGGGCTCGCCTTGCCGGCAAAGTTGGTCAAAGCCGGCTAGGCCATTAGGCTGTCAAGCCAGACCACCGCCGGGAGCGAACAGATATGGCGTTTCTCCGCAGCGTACTGTTCGAGATCGCCTACTGGACGGTCACGATCAGCTTTGCCGTCATCTGCACGGTTCTCGCCGCCCTTCCCGGCCACCGCCCGCTGAGCTTCGGCCTGTTCAGCTATGGCCGGGCCATGGCGTTCATCATGCGCTTCATCGCGGGCATCCGCATCGATCTTCGCGGCACGCGCCATCTCAGCCGCACCCCCAGCGTCATCGCCGCCAAGCATCAAAGCTGGGGCGACGGCTTCGTCATGCTGGCGACCGTGCGCCCGCTCGCCTTCGTGGCCGGCGACCATCTGATGAAGTTTCCGCTCGTCGGCTTCATCCTGAAAAAGGCTGGCGCAGTTGTCCTGTCCAATCAGGGCGGAGAGGAAGCTCGCGCGCGCATGGCCGCCTCGCTGGAAGCCCTTCAACGCGACAAGCGCCACATCCTGATCTACCCCGAAGGCCATCTGGCAGCGCCCGGCGAGAAGCATCCCTATCGCAAGGGTGTCTATCATCTCGCCCGTGATCTTGGCCGCCCCGTCGTCCCGGTTGCGACCAGCCTCGGCCTTGCCTGGGACAGGCAAGCCTTCATCAAGCGGCCCCGGACGATCACGGTGGAATTTCTGCCACCCCTCATGCCGGGGGAAGACAAGGACGCCTTCATGCGTCAGCTTGAGGACACGATAGAAGGGCGCACAGCCGAGCTGATAAGCGCTCAAAACGGGGGAGGCTGATCCATGAGCCTGGGTGTAGCGGCGCGCCTTCTGGTGCAGCGGCGGTTTGCACCGCTAATGACGGCGCAGGCGCTCGGCGCCTTCAACGACAATCTCTTTCGCTTTGCGCTGGTCAATCTCGCAACCTTCCAGGGCCTCACGATATTCGGGCTGGAGCGCGAGCTTATGGTGCCGATCGCGGCAACCGCGCTGACCTTGCCGATCTTCCTGTTCTCCGCCGTCGCCGGTCAGGTCGCCGACAAGTACGACCGCACCTTCATCATGCGCCGCGCCAAGTTCATCGAGATTTTCCTGATGATGGCCGCAGCAGCAGGCTTCTTCCTCAATTCCGGCCTTCTGCTCGTCCTCACCCTGTTCCTGATGGGCATGCAGTCGGCCTTCTTCGCGCCGGCGCGCAATTCGGCTCTGCCCACACTGTTGCAAGGGCGTGAACTCGTTACCGGCAATGCACTCGTATCCGGCACGCTGAATGTTGCAATCCTCACCGGCGCGGCACTCGCCGTGGTGTTCGTGGTGCGCGAGGATGCTGCCCGCGTACTGTCGCTCACCCTGATCGGCGTGGCCGTCATTGGCTGGCTGGTCATGTGGCTGAACAGCCCCGCGCCCGCCGCCGCGCAGGATTTGAAAATAAGCTGGAACATCATCACCGAGACAGTCCGCGTTCTCGGCTTTGCCTTCCAGGCTCCTGACGTGCTGCGTCCGCTTCTGGGCGCTGCCTGGTTCTGGATGCTGGCCGCCTCCGTGCTCACGCTCATGCCGCTCTTTACCGCTGCGGTGCTGGGCGGTGACGAGACGGTCGGCCTCGCGCTGACAGCCCTGTTCACGGTGGGCGCTGCCGTCGGGGCGCTCTTGTGCGGGCTCTTCACGCGCGGTCAGGACGCGCTGATCTTCACGGTTCTGGGCGCGTTCGGGCTTGTGATCTTCCCCAGCTTCGTCGCACTGACAACGCTGGGCTGGCCCGAGCCGGACCCCGCCAATCTGGCCAGCGCAGACATCTTCCTTGCCAATCCGGAGAACTGGCCGATCCTCGGCGCGCTCGCCCTCTCGGCGGTCAGTGCAGGGCTTTTCGTCGTGCCCTTGCAGGCCATGGCCCAGCGCCGGGCAAAGCCGGAGGTGCGCGGACGCATCCTTGCCGCTGGCGGCATCATGAATGCGGCGACGGCCAGCCTCGGCCAGTTCACGCTGGCGGCCATCGCGCTGCTCTCCCTGCCCTTGCAGGCCGCATTCGGATACATCGCCGTGGTTTCCGGCCTTGCGGGCCTGTTCGCGCTCTGGCGGATGATGCGCCCTGGCCGGTACACGGCGTAGCGCGCTCGCCAAACGCCGTGCGGCGCGCTAATCGATGACAACATGGAACTGATTCAAACGACTGATGCGCTGGCCAATGCCTGCGAGGCACTGGGCAAGGACCCGTATATCGCGGTCGATACCGAGTTCATGCGCGAGAGCACGTTCTGGCCCCAGCTTTGCCTGATCCAGGCAGCCGGCTCGAAGCTGGAACTGCTCATCGACCCGCTCGCAGACGGGATCGACCTCGCGCCCTTCCTTGCCCTCCTGAAACGCACCGATACGGTCAAGGTCTTTCACGCCTGCCGTCAGGACCTCGAGATATTCTTTCACAAGGGTGGCGAACTGATTCCGGAGCCGCTTTTCGACAGCCAGATTGCGGCCTCCGCCGTCGGGCTGGGCGACTCGATTTCCTATGACAATCTGGTGCGCGAGCTTCTGGGCAAGGAGATCGACAAGGGATCGCGGTTCACCGACTGGTCGCGCCGCCCGCTGAGTGACCGGCAGGCAGAATACGCCCTCGCCGATGTGACCCATTTGCATAAGCTCTACCCGATCCTGAAAGACCGGCTGGAAAAGTCCGGCCGCGAGGAATGGGTGAAGGAGGAAATGCGCCTCCTGACCAATCCGGAAACCTACCGGATGGACCCGGAAAACGCCTGGAAACGCCTCAAACCCCGCAAGACAACCGCCAAATGGCTGGCCGCGATGAAGGCAGCAGCCCGCTGGCGCGAGATCGAGGCCCAGACACGCGACGTGCCGCGCAGCCGCATCATGAAGGATGACGGCATTTACGAGCTCGCCCAGTCCGCGCCCGTCTCACAGGATCAGCTGGCGGCCCTGCGCGCTGTTCCCAAAGGCTTTGAACGCTCCAAGCCGGCCGAGCGCCTGATGGAGATGATGCGCGAGGCGATGGAAGCGCCGGAAAAACACGCGCCCAAGCTCGCCCGCCAGAACCATTTGCCAGCTAATATCGGCCCGGTAGTGGAATTGCTGAAAGTCTTCCTGCGCGTCGTCGCTGAAGATGAAGGCGTGGCCCCGCGCCTGATCGCCACCGTGCCGGACCTCGAACAGATCGCGGCAAACGACAAGGCCGATGTCCCGGCCCTTTCCGGCTGGCGCTACAAGGTGTTTGGCGAAGCGGCGCTGAAGCTGAAACGCGGCGAGCTGGCACTCGTCCTTGAAAACGGCAAGGTCATCACCGTCGAGCTGGAAGACTAGAGCGTATTTCGCTCTAGCTGCGATCCAGCACCGGCTTCAGCTTGAGTATGCCGGCAAGGCTTTCAAAGCGTGACCGCGCGCGTTCGACCACAAGGTCTTCCCGCCCCGGCTCGATACCCAGGATCAGCGCATCCTCGTCGCGGCCAAGCGTAAAGAATTTCAATACGCCTGCCGACCCGCCAGACAAGGCTGTTCCAAGCCGTATCGCATAGCCAAGGTGAAGCGCTGCTTCTTCCTGGGCATCATCGAGGAGACGCCGCGAGGGACACTCCTCGGGCCGCGGGCGCCGCCCTGCATACCGGTGATGCACGGCCAGCGCCAGAAACGCGCGTTCAGGATGGGAGATGCCGCCGAAGGGCGCGTAGAGCGCCTCGGTCGCGGCAAGCTCTGCCCGGTGGTCAGGGTGCATGCGCGCACCCAGCTGGGAAAGGCGCGCGGCCGCTGCGCGCAAGACGAAATCGCGCTCTGCGTCAAAAACAGGCGTGCGCCCGGCGAAAACAGGCTCCAGCCACTCGCCAAGAGCCGCGCCAAAGGCAGGATCACTGGCCGCGTGACGGGCCATGGCATCGGCGCCGGCCAGCAAGGGATCATGGCGCTCTTTCAGGGCATCGCTGCGGCTGAACGCGACACCTTCGCGCAGGCCATGGGCCGAGAACACCACCCGCCGGAACTTGCCGCGCTTCACGATGCGTTTGAGCAATTGCGCCGCATAGGGAAGGGTTGAGGCCCGCTTCGACGACACGCCGGGCGTTGCGCTCAAGGAGGCTTCGCTCTGCGCCATGGCAAAATCGGCGGCGCGCGAAATCTGCTGCGGGGTCAGGGCGTACTGGTGCAGCAGGGTCAGCGGATAACGGTCGAGCGCCATGGCCAGATGGGCAAACGAGCGCCACGCCCCGCCAACGGCGTAGAAGTCGGGCCCTGAACCATCCAGCGCATCAGCCGCCGCATCCAGCCCGTCATCAATATCGCCGCGAATGCGCTTGGTGTCGTCCGATCCGCCATTGAGCACCGATAAGGGCCCCAGCGGCAGGGAGAAGACCGGCCCCACCTCGCGCCCTGTCAGGCGCGCAATCTCCAGGCTCGATCCACCCAGATCACCGACGACGCCATGGCCTGCACCAATGCCCGCGACGACACCCAGCGCCGACAGGCGGCCCTCTTCCTCTCCGGAGAGGACCTCGATCTTCAGCCCCGTCTCGGCTTCGGCGAGCGCGACGAATTCCGGCCCGTCCGAGCATTCGCGCACGGCAGCGGTCGCGACCGCATGACGATCCGTCACACCCTTGGCATCCAGCAGGCTGGCAAAGCGCCGCAAGGTGACGAGCGCGCTTTTGCGCCCGTCCGGGTTCAACGTCCCGCGGGCACCGGCGCCCTTGCCAAGCCCGGCCATCGTCTTCTCGTTGAAGACCGGCCACAGCGCGCCATCCTCCAGCCGGTACTGGACGAGGCGCACGGAGTTTGAGCCGATATCGATGACGGCAATGTCCCGGCCTGCCGGGCCGGGCTGTTTTCCGAAACCCATCAGGCTCATGACCGCCGCGCCAGCTGCGGAACCGACGGCGGCTGGTCATGACGCAGCGCCTCACCGCGTCCGGACAAGGACGGGTTGGTCATGAAGTAATCATGGGCGCTGAAAGGTATCGCGAGGCCGTCCGTATTGACGCGCGTATAGCTGCCATCGGGGTTCATGTACCAGCTCTGGGCCTCGTCATTCAGATTGGCGACCATGATCTGGTCGAGCACCTGACGATGCACGGTCGGGTTCACCACCGGGCAGAGCGTCTCGATGCGGCGATCAAGATTGCGCGGCATCCAGTCGGCAGAGGAAATCCAGACCTCCGCCTTGGCAGACGGCATGGTCTCGCCATTGGCAAAGCAGACAATGCGCGAGTGCTCCAGGAACCGGCCCACAATGGATTTGACCCTGATATTCTCCGACAGGCCGGGCACGCCGGGGCGCAGGCAGCAAATGCCGCGCACGATCAGGTCCACACGGACACCGGCCTGGCTTGCCTCGTAGAGCGCATCGATGATTTCCGGATGCACGACCGAGTTCATCTTCGCCCAGACCGCTGCTGGCTTGCCGGCACGGGCATTGGCGGCTTCCCGGCGGATCTTTTCCACCAGCATTTCCTTCATGCCCAGCGGCGAGATGGAGAGACGCTCAAGGCCGGTGGGCCGCGCATAACCGGTGACGTAGTTGAAGATGCGCCCTGCATCGCGCCCGAAGGCCGGATCAGCCGTGAAGAGCGAGAGATCGGTATAGATGCGCGCCGTGATCGGGTGGTAATTGCCAGTGCCGAAATGGGCATAGGTGCGCAAGGAGGCGCCTTCGCGCCGCACGACCAGCGAAATCTTGGCGTGGGTCTTGTACTCGACAAAGCCATAGACGACCTGCACGCCCGCGCGTTCCAGATCGCGCGCCCATTTCAGATTGGCTTCCTCGTCAAAGCGGGCTTTCAGCTCCACCAGCGCCGTGACGTTCTTGCCCGCCTCGGCTGCCTCGATGAGCGCTGCCACGATCGGAGAGTTCTTCGATGTGCGGTAGAGCGTCTGCTTGATCGCCACCACGTCGGGATCATTGGCCGCCTGGCGCAGGAACTGCACCACCACGTCAAAGCTCTCATAGGGGTGGTGGACAATCAGGTCCTTCGCCCGGATCGCGGCAAAGCAGTCCCCGCCATGATCGCGTATGCGTTCGGGAAAGCGCGGCTCATAGGGTTCAAACTTCAGCTCGGAACGGTCATCGGGGATGAGCTGGGAAAGCTGGGCGAGGCCCAGATTGCCATCGACCAGCACCACGTCGCGCGATTCGGCATGCAATTGCTGGATGATGAAGCGGCGCAGATCCTCCGGCATCGAGGCTTCGAGTTTCAGCCGGACCAGAACGCCGCGCCGGCGCTGCTTCAGGCGCGCCTCGAACTCGCGCACCAGGTCTTCGGCCTCTTCCTCGATCTCGATATCGCTGTCACGGATGATGCGGAACGCGCCCTTGCCCAGAAGGTCATAGCCGGGAAACAGGGCGTCGACGAAGACGATGAGCACGTCCTCAAGCGCGATATAGCGCCGGATCGGACGCCCGCGCCGGTCCTTGCGCGAACAGGGAATATCGACAAAGCGCTTCACCCCTGCCGGCAGCGGCAGGAGCGCATTCATCGTCTTGCCATCGCGCTGGCGCTTCAGCTTCAGGACGATGGCAAAACCCAGATTGGGAATGAAGGGAAAGGGGTGAGCCGGATCAATCGCCAGCGGCGTAATGACAGGCAGGGTATGGGCGAGGAAGTCATCGCGCAGCCAGGCCCGCTCCGGGCGCGTCAACTCGTCGGGCGTGACCAGTTGCACGCCTTCCTTGCCCATCAGGCCGCGCAGTTCACGCCAGCGCACCTGCTGGGCCAGCATCAGGGCCGAGGCCGCATCGTTGATGCGCTCCAGCTGCTCGGAAACCGTCAGCCCGTCCTGCCCGGCGCGGTCGACACCATTGCGCAACTGCGCGCGCAGGCCCGCCACGCGGACCATGTAGAACTCGTCGAGATTGCTGGCCGAAATCGACAGGAAGCGCAGGCGTTCCAGGATCGGGTGTGCAGGGTTCTCCGCTTCCTCCAGCACACGCTGGTTGAACTGAAGCCAGGACAGCTCCCGGTTCAGGAAGCGCTCGGGCGACTGCATCAGCGCGTCTGAACCAGCCGTCCTGACCGGCCCGGCCTCGGGAGCGCCGGAAATGCCTTCCACGATGTCCGTCATGACAGCTTACCTGCGCTCCTCATCGGGAAGTGTGTCTGCTGATAGGCTGGCCAGCACCTCGCGCGCAAGCGGCCGCGTGACCGCCGTCTTGCTGGCCAGCGCTGCATTGTCGAGGCGCGCCACGAGCAGACGCGCAAAATCCACTGACCGTTCCATATGGGTAAGCAGGTAGTCGAGCGTGCCCGCGCCCAAAGGCGTATGCCGGTCACGAAACTGCTTTTCCATCACCTGACGCAATAATGCATCATCCGGCTCGCCCAGCACCGCCGCCTCGGCTGCGCTCAGGCGCGAGGCAAGGTCAGGCAGGGACACGCTCCAGGACCGCGCCGGCAGGCGCCCGGTCAGAAGCACGCTGATACCCGAATCGCCCGCCGCCCGGTTCAGCAGATGAAACAGGCCCGTCTCATCCATGCCCTGATCACAATCCTCGATCACCACGCTGGCACCGCGCTGGATGGTTTTGAGCGCCGGGCTGATGGATTGACGGTCAAGGCTCTGCGCGCCGGTACGAAGCCGCCACATATGCGCGAGATGTGTCTTGCCGGCACCGGCCGGTCCGGTCAGGACCAGATGCCCCATGCGCCAGCGCGGCCAGCGATTGACCATCGCCAGCGCAGCGGCGTTGGCATCGCTGACAGCGAAGCTCTCAGGGCGATAATCCGGCTCCAGTGCCAGATCGAGGGCCAGCTGGGGGGTTGGCATGGCAGTTGGTTAGTTGCGGGGGCGGGCGACCCAGCCAAGTCCGCGCTCCTCGGCCAGCAGGGCGCCGCGCTGGGAAAGCTCGCGTACCAGCTGGTCACGCTCCCCGCGATGGGTCAGCGTCATGACCGCGCCGGTCGTGGTTACGGCATCAAGGCGCGCATTGGACACCAGCGAGGCCCCGGCAATGGCGCGCTGCAGGGCCCGCCATTCAGCCATGGAGTTGTAGAGAACCGAGACGCTGATCTCGCTCGCCTCGCCGCCGCGCACGACCACTTCGCGCTTCCAGCCTTCCTGCTGGGTCTGGACCAG
>NZ_JBQLZR010000257.1:0-4432 GCF_052168375.1 Glycocaulis sp. | reverse complement strand
GCTGAGGTCGGTGTGGAATCGGTCGAGCAGGGATTGGCCAGATGCTTGTTCTCGCTCATCAGCGCCGCTGTCGTGACCTCGGCAATCATGAAGCCGGAATTGAGCCCTGGCTCCGGCGTCAGGAAGGGCGGCAGGTCGTGGCTCAGGGTCGGATCGACCAGAAGCGCCACACGGCGCTGGGCAATCGCGCCGGTCTCGGCGATTGCCAGAGCGATCATGTCGGCAGCAAAGGCCACCGGCTCGGCGTGGAAGTTGCCGCCCGAAACGATCTCGTCATCCAGCACCAGCGGGTTGTCGGTGACAGCGTTGGCTTCAATCGCAAGCGTTGCACCCGCCTGGCGGAGCAGGTCCAGCGCCGCGCCAGCCACCTGCGGCTGGCAGCGAATGCAGTACGGGTCCTGCACGCGGGCATCATCCTCGCGATGGCTGTCGCGTATTTGCGAACCCTCCATCACGCCGCGCATGAGGCCTGCAATCTCGATCTGTCCGCGATGGCCGCGCAGGGCATGAATCTGGGGGTGCAGCGGCGCGGTCGAACCCATGGCAGCATCGGTTGAAAGGCAGGACGTTATCACTGCGCCCGTCAACAGGCTCAAGGCATCAAACAGGCCTGCCAGTGCCATGGCGGTCGAGAACTGCGTGCCGTTGATGAGGGCCAAGCCCTCCTTCGCTTCCAGCACGACCGGTTTGAGGCCCGCAGCGGCAAGCGCCTTTCCACCCGGCATTGTCGTGCCCTGATACTCTGCCTCCCCTTCGCCGATCATGACGGCGGCCATATGGGCAAGCGGTGCCAGATCACCCGACGCACCAACAGAGCCTTGCAAGGGAATGACCGGCGTGACACCCGTCTCCAGCATAGATTCCAGAAGGGCAATGAGGTCCCATCTCACGCCTGAGGCTCCTCGCGAAAGGCTGAGGAGTTTCAGCGCCATCATCAGGCGAACATCGCGGGGCTGCGCACTTTCGCCCACGCCGCAGCAATGGGAGAGGATCAGATTGCGCTGCAAGGTGCGGACATCGCCGGGCGCGATCTTCACGTTCGCAAGCTTTCCAAACCCGGTATTCACACCATAGACCGCCACTGCGCCGGAAGCCGCAGCGGCCACGCGCGCTGCGCTCGCCTCGACCGCCTCCTTCGCCGAGCGGCTGACTTGCACAGGCAGGCTTTCGCGCCAGATGCGCTCCAGCTCGTTCAAACTGACCTGACCGGGCTCGAGTATCAGCATGACTGGCCTGCGAAGATGCGCTCATGGAGCGGATTGAAACCGATGCGGCCTGACAGTTCTGCGGCAGAGCCTGCATCCCAGATGGAGAGATCGGCCCGCATGCCAGACACCAGCACGCCCCGGTCATCAAGGCCGAGCGCGCGCGCGGCATTCACTGTCACGCCTCGAAGCGCCTCGTCCGGCGTCAGGCGGAAAAGCGTGCACGCCATGTTCATGGCCAGAAGAAGCGAGGTCAGCGGTGAGGTACCCGGATTGCAGTCCGTCGCCACCGCGATGGGCACGCCCTGTTCGCGGAAGACGTCAACGGGCGGCAGTTTCGTCTCACGCAGGAAGTAGAAAGCGCCGGGCAGGAGCACGGCCACCATGCCGGCCTTTGCCATGGCGCGGGCGTCATCATCATTGGCATATTCCAGATGATCAGCCGAAAGAGCGCGATGACGCGCGGCGAGCGCCGTGCCGCCCTGATGGGACAATTGCTCGGCATGAAGCTTCACCGGCAGGCCAAGTGACCGGGCTTCAGTGAAGACACGGTCGATCTGCGCGGGCGTGAAGGCGATAGTCTCGCAGAACCCGTCAACCGCATCGACGAGGCCTTCGCTACTGGCAGCGCGCAGAGCAGGCAGGCAGATTTCGGCCAGATAGGCATCGCCCTGCCCGGCATATTCCGGCGGCAGCGCATGGGCGCCAAGGAAGCTGGTCTTGATGGAGACAGGACGCTGACCCTCCAGTGCCCGCGCCACACGCAGCATGACCAGTTCGGTCTCGATATCGAGGCCGTAGCCCGACTTGATCTCGATGGTGGAAACGCCTTCGGCCAGCAGCGCATCAAGGCGTGGCAGGGCCTGCGCCATTAATTCCTCTGCGCTGGCGGCCCGTGTGGCGGCGACGGTGGAGACGATCCCGCCACCGGCCCGCGCGATGTCTTCGTAGCTTGCACCCTCAAGGCGCATCTCGAATTCGCGCGTGCGGTCGCCGCCATGCACCAGATGCGTGTGACAGTCGATCAGAGCAGGCGTGACAAGGCGCCCCTCCAGATCACGGCGTTCCAGCGCGCGGTAGCGCTCTGGCAGATCGCTCTGCAGGCCTGCCCACGCGATGCGCCCATCGGCAATCACCAGCGCGCCAACACCGTCAACCGGCTCTGGCGTGATGGCGAGCCGGGCGCCAGTCAGCACATGGGCGCGGGGTTGATCCACCTTGATTCCTCCTGCAAGCCGGACCATTAAGTATAGACTTATTTTCTGAGTCAACGGATCGGACATGGGCGAAACACAGGTCATTCACGCCGCAGAGGCCCTTCTTGGCGATGGCTGGGCCAGCAATGTCCGCCTGCATGTTGCGGATGGGCGCGTTGCCCGCATCGAGACGGGCATGGACGCAGTCGCGGGCGACACCTGCGCGGGCATCGTGATCCCGGCGCCTGCGAACCTGCACTCACACGCCTTTCAGCGCGCCATGGCCGGGATGACAGAGCGGCGCGGCGCGGATCCGTCTGACAATTTCTGGACCTGGCGCAAGGCGATGTATGCCTTCCTTGATGCCCTGACGCCGGACGATGTCGAGGCCATAGCCGCCTTCGTGCAGATGGAAATGCTCGAAGCCGGCTACGCGGCAAATGTGGAGTTTCACTACCTCCACCACGCGCCCGATGGTGCGCCTTACGACAATCTCGCCGAGATGAGCGAACGCATTGCCGCCGCTGCCCGGACTACCGGTATCGGCCTGACACTGCTTCCGGTCCTCTACCAGCAGGGCGGCTGCGACGGACGGCCGCTCGGGGCCGGGCAGATCCGCTTCGGCAATGATATTTCGCGCTTTGAGCGCCTTGCCGAGGCAGCACGAAAGACCCTCGCCTCCCTTCCCGCAGATACGGTCAGCGGCATTGCCGCCCATTCGCTCCGGGCTGTTTCCCCTGAAGGCCTGAAGGCCTGTATCGCGCTGCAACCCGGCACGCCCTTGCACATGCACCTTGCCGAGCAGACCGGCGAAGTCGACGAGGTGCTGGCCCATTACGGCGCCCGCCCTACCGAATGGCTGCTGGAGAATGCGTCTGTCGATGCACGCTGGTGCCTCATCCACTGTACGCAGATGACCGTTGAGGAAACGCGCACGCTGGCCCGGACCGAAGCGGTTGCCGGGCTGTGCCCGATCACCGAGGGCAATCTGGGTGACGGTATCTTCAACGGGGTCGAATGGCTGGCCAGTGGCGGGACGTTCGGTGTCGGATCTGACAGTAATGTCCGCATCAGCCTGTCAGAGGAATTGCGCCAGCTGGAATACTCACAGCGCCTTCGTGATCGCAGCCGGGCGGCGCTCGCAACCCGCCAGAAGTCATCCGGACGGGTATTGCTGGAAGGCGCGGCAAAAGGCGGCGCACAGGCCGCAGGACGCGGGTCAGGAATGATCGCGGAAGGCGCCTGGGCTGATCTTGCCGTCCTAGATACCGGGCACATCCACCTTGAGGAGCGCACACGGGATATGGCGCTTGATAGCTGGATATTCGCTGGCGATGACCGGCTGGTCAGCGATGTCTGGTCGGCGGGACGCCATCTGGTGCAGAACGGCGCGCATATACATCACGACAGCATTACCGCGCGCTACCGCCAGACTATCCGGCGGCTGGGGAGCCGCCTGTGAGCACCACAAGCTGGCAGGCGGTGCGGCGCGAAGCGCTTCGCCGCATCCGCACGCGTGAATGGGTGCCGGGCGCACTGATTCCGAAAGAGGCCGAGCTGGCGCAGGAACTGGGCTGTGCCCGCGCCACCGTGAACCGGGCGCTGCGGGACCTCGCCGAGGCGGGCTATCTCGACCGGCGGCGCAAGGGCGGCACGCGCGTGACGGAAACGCCGGTGCGGCGCGCCGTCTTTGACATTGCCATTATTCGTCAGGAGGTGGAGCAGTCCGGCGCAAGCCATGGCTATGCCCTGCTCGCTGACACGGACCAGCCCCTGCCAGATTTGCTCGCCGCGCGTCTGGGTGCAGCGACCGGAGAGGTCTGGCGCCATGTCGTTGCGCTTCACGCGCGTGATGACACACCTTTCTGCCTTGAAGACCGATGGCTGAACCCGCGCCTCGTTCCGCGTGATCTCGCACCGTTCGATACGCTCAGCGCCAATGAATGGCTCGTCCGGAACATACCCTTTTCCGGCGGCGAGCTGGTGTTTCGTGCAGGCATGGCCGGCGAGGCTCTGGCCGCGCACCTTCGC
>NZ_JBQLZR010000256.1:0-5848 GCF_052168375.1 Glycocaulis sp. | reverse complement strand
CGATCGCCTCCAGCCTGGCCGGCTGGGTCAATGCAGGCCTTCTGGCCTTCACCTTGCGCTCGCGCAAGCTGCTGCAGGTCGATGCCCGCCTGATGCGTACCGCGCCGCGCCTGCTGGCCGCCGCGCTTATAATGGCCGCCATTATCTGGCTCCTCGCCCGCTGGGTTCCAGGCATGGTAGACGCTGTCCTGCCTGCGCTGCCGGGCAATCTGCACATTATGGCCAGCATGATCGTCGTCGTCGGTGCGGGCATGGTCGTTTTTGCGGGCGCCTGCCTTGCCATCGGCGCGGTCCGGCTGGCGGATCTGGGCGATGCGCTGCGGCCCCAGCGCGGCGCTCGTGAATTGCCGCCTGCCGACAGTCCCGGCCCGTAGTCCCGGCGGATGAAGCGCGCGGCGCTTGAGCGATCCCCGCGGCCCGGCTAAACCGGCGATCCTTCTTTAAAACCCTGTTTGCCGAGTGCCCTGCCATGAGCGAGACCCCGACCGAGTATAAAGGCCCTGAACGCATCCTGTCCGGCATGCAGCCGACCGGTGCGCTGCATCTTGGCAATTATCTGGGGGCGCTGAAGAACTGGGTCGCGCTGCAGGAGAGTGGAACACCGTGCTTCTATTGCGTCGTGGACATGCATGCCATGACCATGCCGCACGACCCGTCTGCCCTTCCCGATGCGGTGCGCAATGTCGCCGCGGCCTATCTCGCCGCCGGGGTGGACCCGGCCCGGAGCGCAATCTTTGCGCAGTCATCGGTGCGTGAACACGCAGAGCTTGCCTGGATTTTCAATTGCGTGGCCCGCCTTGGCTGGCTGGAGCGCATGACGCAATTCAAGGACAAGGCCGGCAAGGATGCCGAACGCGCGAGCGTCGGCCTCTTCACCTATCCGGTCCTGCAGGCCGCCGACATCCTGGTCTACAAGGCAACCCATGTGCCCGTGGGCGAGGACCAGAAGCAGCATCTGGAGCTGTCGCGCGATATAGCAGCACGCTTCAACCGGGATTTCGGGCGCGGCGAGGCGGTGTTCCCGCTGCCGGAACCCGTGATCATGCCCGATGGCGCGCGCATCATGTCGCTCAAGGACGGCACGGCGAAAATGTCGAAATCCGACCCCAGCGACAATTCGCGCATCAACCTCGCAGACGATGCGGACGCGATTGCGCGCAAGATCAAGAAAGCCAAGACCGATGCGGACGCCCTGCCCGCAAGCGTGAAAGAGCTGGAAGGCCGCCCGGAGGCGAAAAACCTTGTCGGCATCTATGCCGCGCTGACAGGTACGACGAGCCAGAGCGTCCTTGATGAATTCGCCGGTCAGGGCTTTGGCGTCTTCAAGCCGCGCCTGGCCGAAGTGGCGGTGGAATTCCTGAGCCCGATTGCCGACACCTATGCGCGCCTGCTTTCCGATCGCGCCGAGATCGACCGCATCCTCACCGCCGGTGCAGAGAAGGCCCGGGCGGTCGCCGAGCCAGTGGTGGCCGAGGCTCGCGATCTGGTGGGTTACTGGCGCGGCTGATTGTCCCGCGAGGACACGAAATCGTTGGAGAGGCCTTGCGCGCAAGGCCGTGTCGGGCCAGTTCTGGTGCAAAGGATGGGCGGTGATGCCTGTCCGGGAAACCGCCTCAACCCTGCTACCCGCACCGGAGACCCTCACAATGCCCCGCCGCCCCGCAACTGCCTCAACCGTCCTGACGCGCCTTGGCGCCGTCTCCCTCGCTGTAGCCCTCCTTGCCGCCTGCAGCGAGCCGGCCACACCCGCCGCTGAGGAGACGGGCGATGCTGCCGTCAGTGCTGCAGAAGAGACCTCAGCCGAAGCCAGTTCGGAGGCCGAAGCGCCAGCCGCCACCACCCCGGAAGTGCTTGCCGGGTGGGTACGCACCCCGCCGGGCGGGCGTGATGTCACCGCAGGCTATGTCACGCTGCGCGCAGGCTCGGAGGATGACCAGCTTGTCGGCGCCAGCTCGCCCATCGCCAACCGTGTGGAAATCCACACCATGGAAGACGATGGCGAGGTCATGCGCATGCGCCAGGTGGAGGCCATAGACCTGCCCGCCGGCACCGAGGTTTCCCTCGCTCCGGGCGGTGATCATCTGATGTTCTTCGGTGTCGACACGGCGGCCCTTGATGGCGAAGCCGAAGTCACGCTGGAGTTTGCCAGCGGTGCCACCAGCACTGTGCGCCTGCCGCTCAGCGCGAGCGCGCCGGACATGGGCGGGATGGAGTAGGACAAGGGACCCTCGGGGAAGCGTCTCCCAGGACGCCCCTATCGGGCGGCACGCCACTGCCCGCATTTCTGACGCGACATGCAACACGCCGCCGGATGCTCTCCGGCGGCGTTTTTGTTGAGAACATAAAAAGAACATGCAACTGTGTCGGATATTGTCATTCTGACACAAATCAGCCTAGCGGTGTTGTATGAACCAGACTGAATTTTCTGCTCTGCGCCAGTCGCTCGGCATGCCGGTCAACGAGGTCGCCGCCTTGCTGGGCGTTTCGTCTGCCACAGCTTACCGGTACGAGCGCGGCGAAAGCCTGCCAAGGCAAGGGGAGCTAACCCTGCTCAGGAACATCGCATCTGCTGGAAAGGCGAACCTGTCATGGTCCTCTGGCCGGTTCCGCTTCGTTGACCTGTTTGCCGGCATTGGCGGCTTGCGCCTTGGTTTTGAGTCCATCGGCGGGCACTGCGTCTTCACCAGCGAGTGGGACCGGTTCGCCATGCAAACCTATAAGGCCAACTTTAGGGATGATCCGTTCACCCACCATTATGCGGGTGATATCCGGCCCTATAGTGCCGATCCGTCGCTGATCCCGGTACATGACGTGTTGCTGGCTGGCTTCCCATGCCAACCCTTCTCAATTGCGGGCGTATCCAAGAAGAACGCACTGGGCCGGGCGCACGGCTTCGAATGCGAGGAGCAGGGCAACCTCTTCTTCGACGTACTGAACATTCTCAAGCACCACCGGCCTGCTGCATTCGTACTGGAGAACGTCAAGAATCTCGAACGTCACGACAAAGGCCGGACCTTCGCGATCATCAGGGACCGACTTGAAAACGAGCTGGGCTACCACATCGACTGGCGCGTGATTTCTGCCCGGCCATGGGTGCCACAGAAACGCGAACGTATCTTCATCGTGGGCTTTCGGGAGAATGCCGGTTTCAGCTTTGCCGGAATCGAGAAACAGATCCCACCCGAAGACCAGTGGCCTGTTCTCGGCGATATCCTCCAGTCCCACAACGAGGTGGATTCGAAATACACCCTGACCGAGCATCTTTGGAATTATCTGCAGCGCTACAAGGAGAAGCACGCCAGCCAAGGTAATGGATTTGGTTTCGGCCTGTGCGGCCCCGGCGATGTAGCCCGCACCCTGTCAGCGCGTTATTACAAGGACGGTTCGGAAATTCTCATTGAGCAACCCGTAGGACGCCCACGCCGGTTGACGCCGACCGAATGCGCCCGACTCATGGGCTTCGAGCGTGGCGAGCGCGAATGGAAGATTCCTGTTTCGGACACGCAAGCCTACCGGCAGTTCGGCAACTCTGTTGTTGTGCCTGCTGTTGAAGCCGTCGCTCGCCATGTCGAGCCATTTCTGGAGCGTGCGCTAGGCCTGAATATAGAGCAAGCACCGCGTTCCGGTACTAATGGCTGATATCGTCTCTCGCGAGAAACGCAGCCAGATGATGGCTGGTATCAAGGGCAAGGACACGAAACCGGAATTGCTGGTCAGGCGCGCGCTGCATGCACGCGGATACCGTTTCCGGCTTCATCGCAAGGACTTGCCGGGAAAGCCGGATATCGTCCTGCCGAAATACCGTGTCGCCATCTTCGTGCATGGCTGTTTCTGGCACGGCCATGACTGCCATCTCTTCAAATGGCCCAAGACACGGGAACAATTCTGGCGGGAGAAGATCGGGCGGAACCAGGAGCGGGATGCTGAGGCGCGAAAAGCACTGGTCACGGAAGGCTGGCGAGTTTTGGTGATATGGGAGTGCGCACTTAAAGGTGCTTTTCGGGTGCCCGGCGATAAAATTTCCAGCACATTTAAAAACTGGTTGGAGTACGGGCCAGCCTTGAAAGAGATACGAGGCAATGACTAAGCGGCTATCAAATTACTTTTCTGCTGTCGCCGCGAAGGTTTTGTCTGCGGTCGAAGTAGACACGCAGAAATCGAACCAGCATGAGTTCAACGGCTCGGTGGCACTGAAAGCCGTTCTCGGCGGTGAGAAAGCAGAGCGTTTTCCAAGCCGCTTTCTCTGGCTGGGGTCCGACGAAGAGGTGATCGACGAACTTCACTGGCTAACCTGGTATGACGCCCGCGAGCGTCATCCGACACGATCGGAATGGCGTTTGTACTTCCCATCAAACGCAGTGATGGAGCGCGCAACACCAGACAGCTTGCTACTTTTTGCCCGGCGACCGAGTGGTGAAGTTTGGTGCGTCCTGACCGATGACCAGACGGTGAAACACCAATTGCTCTGGCTGTTCGACCTCGAAGACCAAAATCTCGGATCATTTCGAGAAAAAGACATCCCTGCAGCAGGGGATCGCTCACTTGGATTTGCCGAGAACTGGATTCTCGAAGCGCTCGGCATCGAACCAGACGTTTCAACGAACGATCTTGATATTATTCTTGATAGGTTCGGGCCGACATTTCCAAAGACTGCGGAGTTCTCTGCTTTGGCGAGAGAACTTCAAGGCGCTGAGGGATTGATCGAAGAATCGGATGCAACGTTGCTTGCTTGGCTTCAACGTGAGGAGGCAATGTTTCGGGAACTGGAAAAACACCTCATCTCGGAACGACTTCAGAAAGGCTTCACCTCAGGTAGAGACGTTGACGTCGATGGCTTTATTTCTTTCTCACTCGGCGTCCAAAACCGTCGCAAGTCGCGCGCCGGGCACTCCCTAGAGAACCATGTCAATGCGATTTTTCAATCAAAAGGCTTGGTATATGAACGCGGAGCAAGAACCGAAAATCAGAAGCGACCTGATTTTCTGTTTCCGGGCACCGGTGCTTACCACGACCCGGCTTTCCCAGCTTCGCGCCTTTTGATGTTGGGCGCGAAATCCAGTTGCAAGGACCGTTGGCGACAGGTGTTATCCGAAGCTAGCCGGATTGATCGCAAGCACCTACTCACTCTGGAGCCGGGGATATCGCGAAATCAAACTGATGAAATGGCCGCATCAAACCTGCAACTCGTGGTGCCTCGCCCGCTATTCGCTACGTACGACTCCAACCAACAGAAATGGTTGTCATCCCTGACGGATTTTATCGACGAGGTGATCGTCGCGAACGGGGCAAGGTAACCCCTAATCCCCGTCCATCTTGAGGGCGGCGATGAAGGCTTCCTGCGGGATTTCGACCCGGCCAAACTGGCGCATCTTCTTCTTGCCGGCTTTTTGCTTGTCCAAGAGCTTGCGCTTGCGGCTGGCGTCGCCGCCATAGCATTTGGCCGTCACGTCCTTGCGCAGGGCCGAGAGCGTCTCGCGCGCAACGACACGCCCGCCAATCGCCGCCTGAATCGGGATCTTGAACATGTGCCGGGGGATCAGCTCCTTGAGCTTTTCGCACATGCCGCGGCCACGCATCTCGGCGCGCGCGCGGTGCACGATCATGGACAGTGCATCCACCGGCTCCTCGTTGACGAGGATCGACATTTTGACGAGATCGCCCTCGCGGTGCTCGATGAACTGGTAGTCGAAGCTGGCATAGCCCTTGGTCACGCTTTTCAGGCGGTCATAGAAGTCGAACACCACCTCGTTGAGGGGGAGCTCATAGACCAGCATGGCGCGGCTGCCCGCATAGGTGAGCTCGCGCTGGATGCCGCGCCGGTCCTCGCAGAGCTTCAGCACGCCGCCCA
>NZ_JBQLZR010000255.1:0-1662 GCF_052168375.1 Glycocaulis sp. | reverse complement strand
AACCCGCTTCTCGTGCGGGTTGACCCCCATGCCCGCCCGCCGCGCTCGACGCGCGTGCAGCGTAATGCGGTGGCGACCAGCCTCGACGAGCAGATCCTGAAAGATGCAAGCGCTGTCTTCTCGCGCGCCGAGAAGATGCAGCTCGTCTATGACGTGCGAAACACCGACCGCGCCGTCGGTACGCGGGTGTCATCTGCCATCGTGCGCAAGTTCGGCCCGGATGGACTGACTGATGGCCAGCTGACCCTTCATCTCAATGGCTCTGCTGGTCAGTCACTGGGCGCTTTCGCCGCCAAGGGGCTGCGCATCGAACTGGAAGGCGATGCCAATGATTATGTCGGCAAGGGCCTCTCCGGCGCGGTGATCGCCATCCGTCCGTTTGGCGGCTGCAAGGCCGAGGCGCCGGGCGATGCCATTATCGGCAATACCGTCCTTTACGGCGCAACGTCCGGTGCGCTTTTCGCCGCCGGCGGGGCCGGTCAGCGCTTTGCCGTGCGCAATTCCGGCGCGACGGTTGTCGTGGAGGGCTGCGGCGCCAATGGCTGCGAATACATGACCGGCGGCGTGGCGGTAATCCTTGGCAAGGTCGGTGACAACTTTGCCGCCGGCATGACAGGCGGGGAAGCCTTCGTGCTCGATGAAGACAACCGGCTGGAGCCTCGCCTCAACGCAGAAACCGTCTTCGTCAGTGACCTGACCAGCGAAGCGGAGGCGCGTTGCCGCGCGCTGATCGAGGCGCATGTCGAGGCCACCGGTTCGCGCCATGGCGCGGCCATCCTCGCGGGCTGGGAGCGCCGCAAGAGCGCTATCCGCCATGTCCGGCCCTTCGAGGCCGGCTATGCCGAAAGCGGCGGGGTGGCGAAGGTGAAGGCTTGACCTATTACGTAATGCGTAATACCAGTGTTCGATAATCGTTTCGTGGCGTGATCGCGAGGCCCGCTTGTTTGCGGAAACTGGCGCTGTGCCGCGAAAGGCAGGCTGGGGCTCAGTATCACGGATAGCAGCGCGAAAGCTGGCTCTGCTGAACGCAGCGACCCTACTGGACGACCTGAAGGCACCACCCGGCAACCGGCTGGAGGCGTTAAAGGGTGATCGCGCAGGCCAGCACTCAATCCGCGTCAACGATCAATGGCGGATTTGTTTCGTCTGGACCGAAACTGGACCCGCTGACGTTGAGATCACGGACTATCATTGATGTGGCGGAGGCATGAAATGGACGGCGCACATAAACCCCTGCTCGGCCTTGATATTCACCCTGGTGAAATCTTGAAGGAGGACTTCATGGTGCCGCTCGGCCTGTCGGCGGTGGCGCTGGCCGCGCGGCTTCACACGACACCAGCCAATGTGTCCCGGATCGTGAACGGCAAGCAGGCGGTATCCGCAGAAATGGCGCTGCGGTTCTCGCGGGCCTTTGGCACAACGCCCGGCTTCTGGCTTAACCTGCAATCCCAATATGATATCGCTGCTCTCGGCGACCGGCTGACCGAGATCGAACGCGAGGTCGAGCCTCTTTAGCAGGAATCCCTAGCTCGGCTTGCGCGCCTTCGAGCGGTCTTGCGATTCCTTCATCCGGTCGACCGCTGTGCGTGCCGGCGCAGCCGCCGTCACCTTCGGCTTTTCCTTCTTGGGCTTCTTGGCTTCCTTGTTGCTCCGCATCTGGCC
>NZ_JBQLZR010000254.1:0-7125 GCF_052168375.1 Glycocaulis sp. | reverse complement strand
GGCCTGGCCGACCCTGAACATGGCGCCGAAGTGCGCCGCATCTTGGAAAGCCTGCTTGCGCGCTAGGCGGGGTTTTCAGCCCAGCCTGCCCGCTGCACGCAAGGCGGCAATCACCCGCTCTGCCGCTTCATCCGGGCTGATATCAGCAGTCTCGATATGCAGGTCGGGGTGTTCCGGCGCTTCATAGGGGCTGTCAAAGCCGGTGAAATTCTTGATCTCGCCTGCTTTCGCCTTTTCGTAGAGCCCTTTCGGATCGCGCTCCATGCACACTTCCAGCGGCGCATCGACGAAGATTTCCAGAAACTCACCCTGTTCCATCAGTTCACGCACCATCTGGCGCTCGGCCCGGAAGGGCGAGATGAAGGAGCAGGTGACGATGAGGCCGGCATCGGCAAACAGACGCGCGACCTCGCCAATGCGGCGGATATTTTCCACCCGGTCAGCTTCGGTGAAGCCGAGGTCACGGTTGAGACCGTGGCGCACATTGTCCCCATCGAGCGAATAGGTGTGGTGGCCGGCCTCGGCAAGGCGCCGCTCCACAATATTGGCGATGGTGGACTTGCCTGCGCCCGATAGTCCGGTGAACCACAGGACGGCGGGCTTCTGACCTTTCATGGCCGCCCGGCGGGCCTTGGTGACATCCATTGCATAGGTATGGATATTCGTCGCGCGGCGCAGGGCAAAGCGGATCATCCCGGCACCGACGGTCTGGTTCGTATAGCGGTCGATAAGGATGAAGGCGCCCGTGTCGCGTAGCGTATGATACGGGTCGAAGGCGATGGGCCGGGCGGTGGCCAGATTGCACTGGCCGACGGCATTCATCTCCAGCGATTTGGCCGGAACTTGCGCAAAATTGTTCACGTCGACGGCGTATTTCAGCTCCGTCACCGAAACAGGCGTCACCTGAGCACCGCATTTGAGCAGGTAGGAGCGGCCCGGCAGCATCGCATCCTCATGCATCCACAGCACTTCGGCGGCAAACTGGCTGGCCACATCCGGGCGGTCTTCCGGCCCGCAAAGGACATCCCCGCGCGTGATGTCGATCTCCCGGTCCAGCACCAGCGTCACCGCATCACCGGCCGTCGCGGCGTCAAGATCACCGTCAGCGGTAACAATGCGGGCGATGTTCGCGCTCTGCCCGCTGACAGCGCTCGTGACGGGATCGCCCGTGCGCATGTGCCCCGAACTGACCAGACCGGAAAAGCCCCGGAAATCCGCGTGCGGACGGTTCACCCACTGTACGGGGAAACGTAAAGGCGCGTCTGCAAGGTCAGCCGCCGTTTCCACCTCTTCCAGCCATTCCAGAAGGGTAGGCCCATCATGCCAGTCCATAGCCTTGGACCGGGTCATGACATTATCGCCATCACGCGCCGAGATCGGGATCGGGGTGATGGTTTCAAAATCGAGGCTCGCCGTCTTCTGGAGATAATCGGCGACGATGGCGTCAAATCTTTCGCGGGAATATCCGGCCAGATCCATCTTGTTCACGGCCAGCACTATATGACGGATGCCCATCATGTGCGCGATGTAGGAATGGCGCAGCGTCTGGACCAGGACGCCCTTGCGCGCATCGATCAGCAGGACGGCGAGGTCTGCCGTCGAGGCACCGGTCGCCATGTTGCGCGTGTATTGCTCGTGGCCGGGCGTGTCGGCGACGACGAATTTGCGCTTGTCGGTGGCAAAGAAGCGGTAGGCGACATCGATGGTGATGCCCTGCTGGCGTTCATCTTCCAGCCCGTCCAGAAGAAGCGCGAAATCCATGTTCGCGCCGGTCGTGCCGTGCTTTCGGGAATCCTTCTCCAGCGTGGCGAGCTGGTCTTCCAGAATCTGGCGGGAATCGTAGAGCAGGCGGCCAATAAGGGTGGACTTGCCATCATCGACGGACCCGCAGGTGATGAAGCGCAGCACGCCGCGCGAGCCGGAGCCCGCCAGACGCTTCAGAAGGCCGGCGCGCGTATCCATCTAAAAATACCCCTCGCGCTTCTTCTTCTCCATCGACCCGGCCTCGTCATGGTCGATGAGGCGCCCTGAGCGCTCCGAGGTGCGCGCGCCGAGCATTTCAGCCACCACCGCTTCGAGTGTCGTGGCCTGCGATTCGATGGCGGTGGTGAGCGGATAGCAGCCAAGCGTCCGGAAACGGATCATCCGCTCCTCGGCGTGCTCGCCCGGCTCGAAGACGAAGCGCTCATCATCAACCATCAGCCATTGATCCCCCCGTTTTACGACCGGGCGCTTCGCCGCGAGGTAGAGCGGTACGACGGGAATGTCCTGATGCAGGATGTATTGCCAGATATCGAGCTCGGTCCAGTTGGAGAGCGGGAAGACGCGGATCGATTCTCCCTTGCGGATGCGGGTATTGTAGAGCCGCCAGAGTTCCGGGCGCTGATTGCGTGGATCCCATCCGTGGTTGCCATCGCGAAACGAGAAGATGCGTTCCTTGGCGCGGCTTTTCTCCTCGTCGCGGCGCGCCCCGCCAAAGGCGGCGTCATAGCCATGCCGGTTCATCGCGGCGCGAAGCGCTTCGGTCTTCATCACCTGGGTATGCAGGCCGGAGCCGCTGGCAAAAGGGTTGATGCCCCGCTTCAGCCCTTCCTCATTGATCTCGACGCGCATTTCCAGGTTCAGCGCCTCGGCCATGGCGTCCCGGTAGGCGATCATCTCGCGGAATTTCCAGGTCGTGTCGACATGCTGCAAAGGGAAGGGCAGGCGGCCTGGGTAGAACGCCTTCAGCGCCAGATGCAGCATCACGGCTGAATCCTTGCCGATAGAGTAGAGCATGACAGGGTTGGAAAACTCCGCCGTCACCTCGCGCAGGATGTGGATGGATTCCGCTTCGAGCGCCTTCAAGGGCGCAGGCAGAGGCGGGCGCCCCTTCGCCAGATGGCCGAAGCGCGCGCCATAGGCCCTGATCATTGTGGCAATCGCATTCGCGTCCATGCTCGCCCGAAACCCCTCCCGTGTCCTGGCGCCCATGAGGCACCGTACCGGGCATTTCTGGCAAGAGGCGAGCGGCGTTGGGGTGCGCGTGCAGACTCAGCGAGGACCGACCGGGCGGATGCGAGGGAGGACAAGATATATGGTGGGCCCGGAGGGACGCGAACCCCAAACCAAGCGGGTATGAGCCGCCTGCTCACAACCAACCCTCAAGGTTCAAAGCGGACTTATCTATCAGCAAAGATAACCACGCACCGCCCTGCAGAAACCATGAGGGCGCGACTGTTTTTAGGAAATTAATCGATATTCTGCCATTTTACCGGTCGGCGTGGCCAGGCTATAGTCATGTAAACACTAATGACGCTGGCGAGAGCGCTTTGTCGAAGTATCGATCCTGTAGCGCCTGGGTCTTCAGACCGGTGAGGCACTAGGTTGGAGTGTGCGCCGCTATTGCCACCGGGAACGCGCGTCATGCCCGGCTTTGTTCCTCTGGGCGAAGCCGAGCGCCTGCTAGCTGCAGTCGATGCGGCGGACTGGCGTACCGATCTCCAGCGGCGCGTGCAGCATTATGGCTGGCGGTACGATTATCGCGAGCGCCGGGTGGCGGCAGATATGCGAATAGGCCCGCTTCCAGACTGGCTCGCGCCGGTCGTGAGTTCTGTCGGTGACGTACCCGAATTCCAGCGGCGTCCCGATCAGGTCATCGTCAATGAATATCTGCCCGGACAAGGAATATCCGGCCATGTGGATTGCGAACCGTGTTTCGGGCCGGTGATCGCCTCGCTCAGCCTCACTGGCCATGCGGAAATGGTGTTTCGCAAGAGCCGAACCGGCGAACGCCGGAGCCTCATCCTCGAGCCCTTGATGCTCATAGTCCTGTCGGCTGAGGCGCGCTATGACTGGACGCATGAAATTCCGGCGCGTAAATCCGACCATATTGACGGACAGCGCAAAGCGCGAACCCGCCGTGTGTCGCTGACCTTCAGGACAGTGACCGTCTAGGGTCGCAATCCAAAAAAATGGTGGGCCCGGAGGGACTCGAACCCCCAACCAAGCGGTTATGAGCCGCCGGCTCTGACCAATTGAGCTACAGGCCCACCGTCCGGACCTGATAGCGCACGCGGGCGGATCGGGAAAGCATGGGCTTCACGACGCTTCGGGCGGCCTGGCGCCTGCCCCCGCCAGCAGAAAAAGAGTGTGGATTTTGACCGCTGCACTGCCTATTGGTGGACCCGGCCGGAGGGGCTCGGATTTGTTAGCAACAAAGCCTGTCCCGATCGGGCCATGGCGTGCCCGTGAGAGGGCGTCACAGGCAGCGGACACCGCGTTGAGGATCAGATGAAACTTCTTGTCACCGGCGGGGCCGGCTTTATCGGGTCTGCGGTCATCCGGCTTGCTGTCTCGAAGGGCCATGAAGTGGTCAATGTGGACGCGCTGACCTATGCCGCCTCGCTGGAAAACGTCGCCTCGGTATCGAAGAGCCCGCTCTACCGGTTCGAGAAGGTGGATATCCGTGACCGCGCCGCGCTAGACCGCGTGTTCGACGCGCACCAGCCCGACGCCGTCATGCATCTGGCCGCCGAGAGCCATGTCGACCGCTCCATCGACGGACCGGCCGATTTTGTCGAGACCAATGTCAACGGCACGTTCAACATGCTGGAGGCTGCACGCAAATACTGGGACGCAAAGGGCCGCCCCGAAGGCTTCCGCTTCCTGCACATCTCTACTGACGAGGTGTTCGGCTCCCTCCCGGCGGACCCCGAAATCAAGTTCACCGAAGAGACACGCTACGATCCGCGCTCGCCCTATTCGGCCTCCAAGGCTGCGTCCGACCATCTGGTCCGCGCCTGGAACGAGACCTATGGCCTGCCGGTGCTGATCACCAATTGCTCGAACAATTACGGCCCGTTCCACTTCCCCGAAAAGCTGATCCCGGTTGTCATCCTGAAGGCGCTGGCCGGAGAGAAGCTGCCCATTTACGGCGACGGCTCGAATGTGCGCGACTGGCTCTATGTCGAGGATCACGCGCGCGCGCTGCTGCTGGTGGTCGAGGCTGGCAAGCCGGGCCGCTCCTACAATGTCGGCGGCAATAGCGAGCGCACCAATCTGGAGCTTGTCCGCACGCTGTGCGCCGTGCTCGATGAGCTGCGCCCCGCTGCGGCGCCCTATGCAGACCAGATCACTTTCGTCACCGACCGGCCGGGCCATGATGCCCGCTATGCCATCGATGCGAGCCGCATTCGCGACGAGCTGGGCTGGGAGCCATCTGTCACGCTGGAAGACGGGCTGCGCCAGACCGTGCAATGGTATCTCGACAACGAGGACTGGTGGCGTCCGCTTCTTGGCCGCAAGGGCGTGGGCCAGCGCCTCGGCGCCAAGGGCTGAACCTACATGGCCACCCGACTGACCAATCCGTACGCCGCTGGCTGGAGGCAGGACATTTGACGACGCGCAAAGGTATCATTCTGGCAGGGGGTTCGGGCACGCGCCTGCACCCGATCACGCTGGCAACCTCCAAGCAGCTCCTGCCGGTCTATGACAAGCCGATGATCTATTATCCGCTCTCCATGCTGATGATGAGCGGGATACGCGAGGCGGCCATCATTACGACGCCGCACGAGCAGGCCCAGTTCAAGGCCCTGCTGGGCGATGGCTCGCAATGGGGCATGGCGTTTACCTATATCGTCCAGCCATCACCCGATGGCCTTGCGCAGGCCTATCTGCTGGCGGAAGATTTCCTGGACGGACATCCCTCGCTGATGGTGCTGGGCGACAATATCTTCTTCGGTCATGGCCTACCTGAAATGCTGACCGCCGCTGCCGCGCAGGAAACCGGCGGCACGGTCTTCGGCTATCAGGTCGCAGAGCCGCGCCGCTATGGCGTTGTTGCCTTCGACGATCAGGGCAAGGCGACGCGCATTATCGAGAAGCCGGCCAATCCGCCGTCAAACTTCGCCGTGACGGGGCTTTACTTCCTGGACGGCCGGGCGCCGGAGCGGGCAAAGACGGTCGAGCCGTCCGCGCGCGGCGAGCTGGAAATCACCTCGCTCTTGCAGATCTATCTCGATGAGGGTTCGCTCTCGGTGGAGACGATGGGGCGCGGCTTTGCCTGGCTTGATACCGGTACGCCGGACAGCCTTCTTGAAGCGGCGGAGTTTGTCGCCACGCTGGAGCGCCGTCAGGGCTTCAAGATTTCCTGTCCCGAAGAGATCGCCTGGCGCAAGGGCTTCATCGACAACGCAGGCCTTGCCGCCACGCCGGGCGCGCAAGGCAATGGCACCTATGCGGTCTATATCCGCGAGCTTCTCGAAGGCCGCCACTAGACCGGGCAACGCTCTCTAGAGCGCGCGGTGGGCGTCCTCGAACTCGGCCCATGTGCCGCAGAATGAGACCGTGCCGTGATTGAGCACGATGGCGCGTGTGCAGAAGCGTTTCAGAAGCGGGACCGAGTGCGACGCAAACACCACGATGCGCGTGTTCTCCATGCGCTGGGCGAGGCGCTCCTCGGTCTTGCGCATGAAGGTGGCGTCGCCTGCGGCAACCCATTCATCCAGCAGCAGCACATCAGGCTGGAAGCTTGTCGCGACCGAGAAGGCCAGACGCATCTTCATGCCCGATGAATAGGTCTTTACCGGCATCTCGATAAAGGCGCCCAGCTCGGCAAACTCGATGATCTCGTCGCGCGCCTCGCGGATATGCTTCAGGCTGAAGCCCCGTGACAGGCCCAGAAGCTCGATATTCTCAAGACCGGTCGCTTCCTCGTCCATGCCGAGCGTGATGTCGAACAGGGTAGATATCTGCCCCTCGACATGCAGCTCCCCGGAGGTCAGCTCGTAGATGCCGGCAAGCGTGCGCAGGAGCGTGCTCTTGCCTGCGCCGTTATGGCCGAACAGGGCCACACGGTCGCCGTCATGGATCTCGAAGGACACGTCCGACAGGGCCCGCACGGAGATCGGCCCCTTGCCGCCGGCGCGTACATTGCCACCCACCGACATCGGCAATAGCGCGCCCCGGAAGGAGCGGGCGCCGATATTGTAGACCGGCAGGTCGAGGGTCATGTTTCTGGCGATGATGCTCATGATGAATATCCTATAGCCAGAAGACGATGCGGCGGCGGAAATGCCTGTGGATGATGGCGGCCAGGGCGCAGCCCAGAACGGCCATGCAGGACGCGATGATCAGGCTGGTGGA
>NZ_JBQLZR010000253.1:0-10835 GCF_052168375.1 Glycocaulis sp. | reverse complement strand
CCGCCGGATCACCACCGAGATGGCGCGCTTTGATGTGCAGCTGGATGACAGCGCAGGCGAAGCGCTGAGTGATACCGCGCCCGGCAACTTCCTTATGCGGGTGCTGGAGGCAGCGGCAGACCCGGGATCTGCGCTCGCGCTTTCGGCCCTCTGGGCTTCGCCCCTTTTCACGCTCGGGCGCCCGCGGCCGGCCCTGATGCGTTTGCTCAACGCTCTGGAGGCGAAGCGGCTGCGTGGACGCAGGCCCGGCAACAGTTTTGATGATGTCCGCGTGCTCCTCACGGGCGATGACCCGGCAGAATGGCGTGTGCTTCTCGATGCAATGGAGCAGGGGCTTGAGCCGTTGCTTTCCCTGACGGGCGAGCAAACTGCACACAGCTGGGCGATGGCCCTCGTCCGGGCCGGCGAGGCGCTGGCGGCAAGCGATGTGCGGCCGGGCGAAGAGCGGCTCTGGGCGGGGGAGGCCGGGGAGCAGGCCGCCAGCCTGATGCGTGAGTTTCTGGAGGATGCCGGGGCCTTGCCGCCGGTCTCCTTGCGGGCTTTCGCCCGGATATTCCTCGAGACGGCGCGCCAGAGGCGGGTGCGGCCGCGTTCAGGCACGCATCCGAGACTCGCCCTTCTCGGCCCGTTGGAGGCGCGTCTCCTGCATGCCGATCTGGTGATACTTGCAGGCCTGAACGAAGGCGTGTGGCCGCAATCCATCCCGGCCGATCCGTTCCTGTCGCGCGGCATGCGTGTTGCGGCGGGGCTGCAGTCTCCCGAACGCAGGCTTGGTTTGTCGGCACACGATTTTGCCGAGTTGGCGGCCACTTCCGAGGTCCTCCTGACCCGGTCCACACAGGATGATGACGCGCCCACCATTGCCTCGCGCTGGCTGTGGCGCTTGCAGACGCTGGCCGCCGGAGAGCTGGGCGAAGACAAGGCAGGCGCCGCGCTCACTCCGGCTACAGATTATGCAGCATTGGCGGAGGTGCTGGACCAGCCTTTACGCCTGCTGCCGCCTGCGCCGCAACCCGCTCCGACGCCGCCTGTTGAGGCGCGAAAGCGCGAAATGCCCGTTACCGGCGTGGAGACCTGGATACGCGACCCGTATGCCGTCTATGCGCGCCGGATTCTCGGCTTGAAAGTCCTTGATCCGCTGGACCGGGAACCGGGCGGCGCCGAACGCGGCACAGCGTGGCACAAGGCGCTTGAGGACTGGACGCTGGAGCTTGGCAGTGCCGCAAGACTGCCCGACGATGCGGCGAACCGGCTTGTGGCGTTGGGTGAAGCCGCACTGCTGGCGGCTGGCTTCACACAGGCGGATCTGGGAAGCGAGTTGCCGCGCTTTGCCCATGCGGCGCGCTGGGTCGCCGAATGGGAAGCCGAACGGCGCGCGAAGGGAATTTTTCCGGTTCCAGGCGCTATCGAGACGCAAGGCCATATCGACCTTAACGCCCCGGCAGGGCCGTTCCGGTTAACGGCTAAGCCGGACCGGATCGACCGGAGCGAGGAGGGCTACCACATCCTCGACTTCAAGACCGGGCGGATACCGACACCGGCAGAAGTGCTCGCAGGGTTCTCGCCGCAACTGACACTGCAGGGCGCGATCCTGCAAGGCGGCGGGTTTTCGGCTTTGCCACCGGGCCAGATCGCCGGGTTTACCTATGTCGGTGTCAAAGGCACCAAGACGGCAGGCGAGGTGCATGAGATTACGGAGAAATCCACCAAGGACACGCCTGGGCGCAGCGCGGATGAGCTGGCGCAAGCCGCGCTGGAAGCTGTTACCCGCTACATCGCAAAGTTCGATGATCCGTCCACGGCTTATCATAGCCAACCCCGGCGCCAGTACGTGAACGAGTATGGCGATTATGACCATCTGGCCCGCCGCAAGGAATGGTCGACAGCCCCCGATGCGGACGGGAACGGGGAGGACGCATGATGGCCACTCCCGGCTTTGATCCCGCAATTGTAAAAGAGGCGAGCGCGGCGCAGCAGGCTGCGGCTGACCCCGGCTATACCGTCTTCGTCGAGGCGAATGCAGGCTCGGGCAAGACGCGTGTGCTGGTCGACCGGGTGGCGCGCCTGCTGCTGGCCGGGGTGCGTCCGGATTCCATCCTGTGTGTCACCTTCACCAAGGCCGCAGCCGGCGAGATGCAGGCGCGCCTCTTCAAGAAGCTCGGCGAGTGGTCGGTCATGGCCGACGGCAAGCTGCAAGGCGCGTTTAAAGAGCTGACCGGCGACGCGCAGGAGCCAGACAGCGCCGCGCTTGCGAGTGCCCGGCGGCTGTTTGCCCGGGCACTGGAAACGCCAGGCGGACTGAAAATCCAGACACTGCATGCGTTCTGCGACAGCCTGCTGCGTCAGTTTCCGATGGAGGCCGGCCTGCCGCCCGGCTTTTCCACTCAGGATGATGCAACCAGCGCCCGGGTGCGGCGCGACGCTGAGCGTGATGTCTATCTCGATGCCCGCCGGGCACCGGAAAGCCCGCTTGCCCGTGAGATCGCCAGACTGACCGAGCTTGGCGGCCCCAAAGGATTTGAGGCGGTCTTTGCCTTTGCAGCCAAGGAGCGCCACCTGCTGTCGGCGCTCTTCGAGGCGCATCAGGGGGAGGCGGCTCTCGTCGCCGTGCTGGCCAATAGGCTCGGCATCGATCCGGATGCGGATGGTGACCGGATCCGGCGCGATGCGATGGCCGCGCTGGACGCCGATGCGCTCGTGCGATGTGCCGAAGCACTTGCTGCCAGCAAAGGGGCGAAGGATCAGGCCCGGGCAAAGGCCCTTTATGAAGTGTTGGACGCTCTCTCCGCCGGGGAGTTCGAGGGTGCGTATGATGCCTATCGCCGCTTCCTGCTCAGCAAAAAGGGCGAATTCTATGCCGCCTTTTTCAACGGCAAGCAGGAAGAGGTTCATCCAGACCTCGCCCGCCTGTTCGGGCAGGAGCCGCGCGGCACTGAGCTGGTCCGGATGGAGGAGGTGTTTGCAAAGCTCGCGGCAGAGCGGACGCTGGCACTGTCGCGGGCGGCATTGACGATTGCACGTCAGTATATCCGCCATTACGAGCGTGCCCTCGCACGGGAACGCGCCGTTGATTTTGATGACCTCATTGCACGGACGAACTACCTTCTGCGCGATGGTGAGATGGCGGGCTGGGTGCGCTACCGCCTCGACGCGGGTCTGGAACATATTCTGGTGGACGAGGCACAGGATACGTCACCAGCCCAGTGGGATGTGATCGACGCCCTGGCAGACGAGTTCTTTGCCGGAGAAGGCGTGGAGCGTGCCGGGCTTGCGCGCAGCGTGTTCTGTGTTGGCGACGAGAAGCAGTCCATCTACTCCTTCCAGAAAGCCGACCCGAGACGTTTTGTGGCTCAAGGCCACGCGCTGGAACGCATGGCTGGCGACGCGGGCCGGCGCTTTGCGCGCCCGCCGCTGGCCACGTCCTTCCGGTCTTCGGCGGATGTCCTCGCCGCGGTCGATGCGGCCTTTGCCGCCGAAAAGGCGGCGATCGAGCACAAGGCTGCGCTGCGTGCGCCGGATGTAAAGTTTGTTGCTCCCGATACTGACGCGAGTGCGGCTACGCCGTTCTCGCGCTATCAGGATCATCATGCTGCGCGCGCCAACACCCCAGGCTGTGTCGAGATATGGCCGATTGTTCCGTATCCGCCGAAGGGCGAGGAAGACAGCCTGGACGATTACGGCCCGGTCGACACCGAACGCCAGTCCTCGGCGCGTAATCAGCTGGCAAAGGCAGTGGCTGACGAGATCCGCGCGCTGCTGGACCGGGGCGATACCGTCTGGGAGGAAAAGCCGAACTGGCACCGCCGGGCGGCAAGGCCCGGAGACATCATCATCCTGGTGCGAAAGCGCGACGGGCTCTTCAACGAGATAATCCGCCGCCTGAAGATAAACCGGGTTCCGGTTGCCGGAGCGGACCGGCTGACCCTGCCAGATCAGCTGGTTGTGGAGGACATGCTGGCGCTGGCCCGGTTCGCTCTCTTGCCTGAAGACGACCTTTCGCTGGCGGCGGTATTGAAGAGCCCGGCCTTCCACCCGTTGGACAATGACGTGCCCGTGATCGATGAGGATTGTCTTTTCGACCTCGCTCACGGCCGCAACGGACGCTCCCTCTGGGAGGCGCTGCTGGCAGATACCAGCCCCGCGCTGGACGATGCCCGCCTTGCGCTGAAAGCGGTACGTGCCCGGGTCGACACCTCCACCCCCTACAGTTTCTTTGCGCGCTTCCTTGGCGAGCGCACTGCTGGCGGCGAGACGCGCGCGGCCCGCATCTATTCCCGCCTTCGCGAGGAGGCTCGCGATCCGCTGGAAGCCTTTCTGTCTCGCGCGCTCGCCCATGAGCGGGCGGGTGCACCCTCCCTTGCCCGCTTCATTGATGAAATGGCGCGGATAAATGGCGAGCTGAAACGTGAGGCCGAAGGCGGGCGCAATGAAGTGCGCGTGATGACGGTGCATGGCGCGAAGGGGCTGGAAGCGCCCATTGTCTTTCTGCCTGACACCAACGGGCCTGCGGCCGGCAGGACGCCTCTGATGTTCCCCGATGCGGAATGCGGCCTCGTCTGGCGGGAAAATGATCCGTTCGCCGCGCCGATGATCACCGAACTTGGCGATGGCTGGAAACGTGACCAGTCGGCCGAATCGGCGCGGCTTCTCTATGTGGCCATGACCCGTGCGCGTGATCGTCTGGTGGTTTGCGGCTACATGCGTGGCAATGAAAAAGCACCGAATAAGACCGGGTGGTATACCCGCCTCCAAGCCGCCTGGCAGGGCGAGGACTGGCGACCTGCCGATACGGCAATTGACGCTATTGCCGAGCAATATGAATGGCCGGCGGAGAGCCGCGCCAAGGCGCTGCGCTTTGGCAAGGATCCGGTAACGGCAGAGCGGGAGGATGAAGCGTCGCAGGCCGTGCCGGAGCTGCCCGGCTGGGCGCGCAGTCCGGCACGGTGCGAAACGGTAACCTCGCGCGCTATAGCGCCGTCGCGCCTTCTGGCAGGGCTGGAGGCGGGCGAGGCCCCGGCGGGGCTCTCTCCGCTGGCGGACGGGGGGCGGGACCGCTTCCAGCGGGGCACGCTGGTGCACAAGCTCCTGCAAATACTGCCCGACATCGCTCCTGAGCGGCAGGATGAGGCCGCGCGCCATTTCCTGGAACGTCAGGAAGGTCTGGATGAGGCAGCGCGGGCCGCCATCGCCCGGGAAACTCTGGGGCTTATCCGCGATCCGGCATTCGCGCCCCTGTTTGGGCCGGGATCAAGGGCGGAGGTTTCGTTGAGCGGTAGCGCGCCTGGCCTGCCAGCAGGCGTGCGGGTCAACGGGCAGATTGACCGGTTGGTCGTCACGCCGGATTCAGTCCTGATCGTCGATTTCAAGACAAACCGGCCACCACCGGCAGAGGTTGATGCTGTTGCTCCGGCCTATCTCGCGCAAATGGGGGCCTATCGGGCGCTTCTTCGCGCGCTCTATCCGGGCCGTCAGGTCCGGTGCGCGCTGGTCTGGACAGATGCAGCGCGATTAATGGAACTGCCCGATGCAGCCATGGACGCGGCGCTGGAACTGGCCGCGCAGCCCGGCGCGCTTGACCGTGAGGTGTCGGCTTCCTAGGTGTACTGGCGATCAAGGCTGGCCCTGCACGCCGATTCCGGGTGTTCGGGCCGACATCCTTCCAAAGGAGAACGCCCATGGCGACCAAAGCGGTGTCTGACGATTCCTTCGAAGCAGACGTCCTCAAGGCCGGCGGACCGGTACTTGTCGACTTCTGGGCAGAATGGTGCGGTCCGTGCAAGCAGATTGCGCCCGCCCTCGACCAGATCGCCTCGGAGCACGCCGGCAGGATCACGGTGGCAAAGGTCAATATCGACGATAACCCGATGACGCCGGGCAAGTACGGCGTGCGGGGCATCCCCACCTTGATGATCTTCAACAATGGCGAGCTGGTATCGACCAAGGTCGGTGCCATGGCCAAGGGCAAGATCGAGGAATGGATCAACGACACGCTCTAGGGCTGTTTCGTAGCCAGAATTGAAAAAAGCCCCGGACCGATCGTCCGGGGCTTTTTTTTGCGTTGACGGGCCGTTCCTTGCCTACACTGCGGCCATTTCCATGTTGATGGCCTGGGCGGCTTTTCGAGGATCGCTCGCTGCGTTGATAGGTCGTCCCACCACGATCCGGCTCGCACCCATGTGGATTGCCTCCGCTGGCGTGGCGATACGCGCCTGGTCGTCTGAACGGCTGCCAGAAGGCCGGATGCCCGGCGTGATGATGTCGAAACCGGCCCCGAAACGTTCGCGCAGCTCTGAGGCTTCGTGGGCAGAGGCAATGACGCCATCGCAGCCCGCTTCCAGCGCCTGTTCGGTGCGCATCAGCACCAGATCACGCGTGCCGAAGGCAAAGCCCATTTCCTTCAGCATGGCATCGTCGTAGGCGGTCATCACGGTGACGCCGAGCAGCTTCAGCCTCGTGCCTTCCCGGCCTTTGTGCGCCGCGCGCATGACGGGCGGTTCGGCATGGATTGTCAGGTAATCCGCGCCCGATGGGGCAATGGACCGCGTCGCCTTTTCCACGGTTGCAGGAATATCGTGCAGCTTGAAATCCAGAAACACGCCGTGCCCGGCGGCTTTGAGGTCCCGGCACAGCTCCATTCCGCCAAGCGGGAAGAGTTGCAGCCCGATCTTGTAGAAGCAGCCTGCGTCTCCGATCCGGTCGACCAGGGTGCGGGCATCTTCGATTGCCGGCAGATCGAGCGCCGTGATCAGGCGCGCATCCGCGCTCACTGACTGGCTCCGGCCTGCGCGGCCATCCGCTTCTCCTGGGCCCGCATGATCGCCCGGCCAACAGGGTCAGGCAGTATCTTGGAAAATGCGGTGAGGAATTTGTACCAGGCGCCAGGCACGCGCAGCACGATCCCGCGCTCCACGGCGTCATATCCGGCAATGGCTACTTCCTCGGCGGTGAGCATCCAGAATTTCGGCAGGCTGGAAACGGTCTGGCGGGCGCCGTTCACATCGTGGAATTCCGACCAAGTATAGCCCGGCGCGACCGCCGTGACGTGAACGTTGCGCGCGGAAAGTTCCAGATGCAGGGCTTCGGAGAACTTGATCAGCAGGCTTTTCGCGCCCGGATAGAGTGTCCCGGAGAAGCGGGTATGGGCATTGGCGCTCGGCAGGAGCGCCGACACGGACGAGACATTGATGATCCGGCCAAAGCCGCGCTCAGCCATGCCCGGCGCAACAAGGTGCGCAAGCGCCAGATAATTGGTGACCATGAGCTGGAGAAAACGTGTCTGGTCGGTCCATTTGGTGTCGACGAAAAAGCCGGGCTGGCCAGCGCCGGCATTGTTGACGAGGCCGTCAATCTGCCGCCCGGCATCCTCGACCGCCTTGACGATCTCTTTCGGCGCGGTTGCCTTGGCGAGGTCCGCTGGAATGATGAGGCTGTCGACGCCAAAGCGTGCCTTCATTTCCTCTGCCAGCTCGCGCAGACGGTCCTCGCGGCGGGCTACAAGGGCGAGATCCCAGCCCTTGCTGGCGAACTCCCGGGCAAAGGCCGCACCGATACCTGATGAAGCTCCTGTAATAACAACCAGTCGGCGGGCCATGGCATCGCTCCTTTTCGCATCGCGTCGTGCGCGGAAAGTGGCGATGCTTGGCTCTAATGTCCAGACAGCGCGCTAGTCATTCAGCGTGCAGGCCTGCGTCATCAGGGACATCGTGGAGTTCACGATCAGGGCGAGCGCTTCGGGCGCCATGGCGTGGGGCGCACTGAGGTATTCGGCCGGTGAGCCGGTTTCGCTCGCCTGGAAGAGATGGTTCGTGCCCGGTGCGGTCAGGATGGTTGTCGGCAGGCCTTCACGAGCCGATTCCAGCCGGGGGATGTTCGTTTCGGCCAATACCTGCAGATCGTTTTCGGCAAAGATCGCCAAGACCGGCCCGTCATAGCTTGCCAGTGCCGGAGCCGGGTTCAGCTCCGCGGCTTCCTGGACATAGCGCTGGCCCCAGAACGCCGCTTGCTGACGGGCGGCTTCGGCGGGAATGCCGTGGGCGATGAAGGCGGCCTCGACAGCCGCCTGCGCCTCACCCGGCGGCGAGCTGCGCAAGGCCTCCAGCATGGCCAGCTGGCGTTCCCATGTCGCGTTGATTGTCGCTTCGTCAGCGCCCATGACGCGATTCATGGCCTCGCCCTGCTCCAGCAGGGTTTCTTCCAGCGTGCCAGCCATGCCCGCGAGCGTGACGATGAAGTCCGGCCGGGTGGTATCCGGGAGCAGGAAGGCGATCATGCCGCCTTCGGAATGGCCCATGATACCAGTGCAGCGTGTGTCCACATCCGGCTGTGTGCGCAGCCAGGTGAGGGCGGCAGCGGCATCCTCGCCCAGTTCACGCGGACCGCTGGCGGGTGTCAGGCCGGACAGGCCAATGCCGCGATCATCAAGGCGGAGGCTCGCAATGCCGGCATTGGCCAGCGCATCGGCCAGGGTGGCGAAGATGCGGTGTTCGCCGATTGTCACATCGCGGTCCTGACTGCCTGAACCGTTCAGCAGCAGAATGGCGGGATGCGGGCCGTCACCATCGGGAGTGCGCAAGGTTCCGGCAAGGCGCACGCCGGCCTCGATAACGGCCTCCCGTTCGCCGGGAAGGGAGGGAGAGGCGGCTGCCTCGACTGCGCCCCGTGCCATGTCGAGCGGAAACTCTGCCCCGCCTTGAGCGAACACGCCGGACAGAACGCCATCTGAATGCGTGGCGGTGTAGCGTGCCCCTGCAGCCGCCATATG
This sequence comes from Glycocaulis sp., assembly GCF_052168375.1. Lineage (NCBI taxonomy): Bacteria > Pseudomonadati > Pseudomonadota > Alphaproteobacteria > Maricaulales > Maricaulaceae > Glycocaulis > Glycocaulis sp. The sequence goes on along the minus strand of NZ_JBQLZR010000253.1, from coordinate 2,074 downwards.
CAGGTCGATCTGCGGGTATTCGACGCGGAAATCGCTGACGGGAATGGCCGAACCGCCCTGGTCGACGGACACCATGACGGCGCTGTATCCGTCCTCATTCTCCTCGATGCGCAGTTCGAGGCGCAATTGAGCCGCCCCTACATCCAGGACGCCGTTCCACGTGCCCGCAAGGCTTTCCTGTGCGTGTGCCGCCGAGATTGCAGCCAGGGCCAGCAGGCCCGCCAAGACCAGTCGTAACATCATTTCCTCCCAATCTGTGGAGATGTGTAATTAGCATTGCAACTAATTAGCGTCTAGGCTAAATAAATGCGTGATGGATGTTTTCGATGCCCTTGCCCACCCGGTACGCCGCGAGGTGCTGCGCCTTTTGCGAGCCGGGCCGATGAGTGCAGGCGAGCTGGCTGACCAGTTCGACGTGTCCAAGCCGACCATGTCGCGCCATTTCGCGACCTTGAAGGAGGCGGGGCTCATCCAGTCGGAAAAGACGGGGCAGACCATACGCTACCGTCTGAACATGAGTGTCGCGCAAGAGGCTGCCGCGCTGGTGCTGGGCCTCCTAGCGCCACGCGGCAACTGGCAGGAGGATGAAACATGATCATGCGCGGTCTCAAGCTGAGCGTGCCGCCATTGTTCGTACTTGCTGCGCTGGCTGTCTGGGGCTATCTGGCGACGCCGGACGGCACCGCCATCCCGGTCCATTTTGCAGCAGACGGAAGTGTGAACCGTTACGGTTCGCGCCTTGAGGCGTTCGGTGCGCTGCCGATCCTTGCTCTCCTGATATGCGGCCTGTTCGCGCTCGTGCCCGTCATCGACCCGCGCGGCGCCAATCTGCGCCGCTCGCCTGCACTCGTGCTGGTCAGCTGGTCGGGTGTGCTTTGGCTTCTCGCCTTTGTGCAGGGTGTCATCACACTGACCGCTACAGGGTGGATCGCCGAGACCGGCTGGGCACCGCGCCTTGTCGGGATGGGTGTGGGCATACTTTTCATCTTGATCGGCAATGCGCTTGGAAAGGCGCGGCCCAACTGGTTTGTCGGCATCCGCACGCCGTGGACCCTGTCGTCGGACCGGTCGTGGGATGTCACCCATCGCTGGGCGGGCTGGCTGTTCGTGATCGCTGGGCTAGTGAGCGTTATCTCCATGGCTGTTTTGCCCATTGAGGCCGGATTTATCGTCCTGGTTTCGACGACGCTTCTGGCGGCCTTTGTGCCAATGGGCATTTCCTACCTTGTCTGGCGAGCCGATCCGCTGCGGGAAACCTACAGTGCGGATGACGCGTCCAACGATGACGGGGTGTGATCTATAGCCGGGGCTTGCAAGGAAATGGCAAGAACGCTTTATGAGCGTTCCGTGTGCGGCTAGACAGTCGCGCTGTACCCAGTTCCTGTCTCGCCGAGGATCCTCGCCCATGTCCAAATCCGTCAAGAAAATCGTGCTCGCCTATTCCGGCGGTCTGGACACGTCGGTCATCCTGAAATGGCTGCAGGACCATTACGACGCCGAGGTCGTTACCTTCACCGCCGATCTGGGGCAGGGCGAAGAGCTGGAACCGGCACGCCGCAAGGCCGAAAAGGCCGGCGTGAAGCAGATCTATATCGACGATCTGCGCGAGGAGTTCGTCCGCGATTATTGCTTCCCCATGGTGCGCGCCAACGCGGTCTATGAGGGACAGTACCTGCTCGGCACCTCGATCGCCCGCCCGCTCATCGCCAAGCGCCTTGTCGAGATCGCCCACGAGACCGGCGCCGATGCCGTTGCACACGGCGCGACCGGCAAGGGCAATGACCAGGTCCGCTTCGAGCTGGGCGTTGCCGCGCTCGATCCCGACCTGAAAGTCATCGCGCCGTGGCGTGAATGGGACCTCAACTCGCGCACCAAGCTCATCGCCTACGCAGAGGCCAACGGCATCGAGGTGGCGAAAGACAAGCGCGGCGAGGCGCCGTTCTCGGTCGATGCCAATCTCTGGCACACCTCGTCGGAAGGAAAAATCCTCGAAGACCCGGCCGAAGAAGCCTCGGACATTGTCTATCAGCGCACGAATGATCCGGAATCTGCGCCGGACAAGGCCGAATACGTG
>NZ_JBQLZR010000252.1:0-9894 GCF_052168375.1 Glycocaulis sp. | reverse complement strand
TCTACACCTTCCAGCAGGCGCTCGCGATCGGGCCGAGCGCGCGCTGGCTGGTGAAACTGCGTGACAGCGCCCATCCGGGCCAGCTTGGCAATCCGCCTGCCCTGATCGCTCCCATGGCCGCGCTGATCACGGATGCGGCGGACGGGCGGGCACGCCTGTCGGCAGCCTCTGCCCGCGTGGTGCTGGATTCGGTTGCAGCACGGATGGCCGAAAGCGGCGCCTTCACCCGCTATTTCGGACGCCTGCTGATCTTTCTCGGCCTTCTGGGCACGTTTTATGGCCTGCTTCTGGTGGTCTCCGATGTGGGCGAGGCGGTGCGTGCCGTCTCTGCTACCTCGTCCGGTGCGGGCGAAGTGGAGGCGGCCCGCCTGATGGCGGCCATCGAAGACCCGATCCAGGGCATGGGCACGGCCTTTGCCTCTTCCCTGTTCGGTCTTGCCGGTTCGCTGATCATCGGATTTCTGGAATTGCAGGCGAGCCGGGCGCAGAACCGTTTCTATAACGAGATCGAGGAATGGCTTTCGTCCATCTCGCGCCTGTCTGCGGCTGGCCCCGTGGGCGGCGGTGAGGGCGACAGCTCCAGCGCCTATGTCGGCGCGCTTCTGGAACAGACCGCCGACACCGTGGACCGGCTGGCCTCCACCATGGAGCGCCATACACGCCAGCTGGAAGTGACGCTTTCGCGCTTTGCCGATGATGCGGCCGAAGCCAATCGAGAGTCTGCCCGCCTCCTGCGTGACGAGATCAAGGTGCTGGTGCGTGCGCTCGAAGCTCAGGCGCGCATCAACCGGGACCGGGATCAGTAGATCATGGCGCTTTCCCGCCTCCAGCAACTAAGAGAAGCCGATAGCGGCGATTACTGGCCGGGGTTTGTCGACGCGCTGGCGACCTTGCTTCTGGTCATCGTCTTCCTGCTCGCCGTGTTCGTGACCGGTCAGTATGCGCTCTCGACCGCCCTGACGGGGCGCGACGAGCAACTGGCCGATCTCAATGCGCGCCTTGCGGCGCTGGCCAGCGAGCTGAATATGGCCGAGGCGGAAAACGCCGCGCTGACCTTGCGGGTGAGCACGCTCACGGCAGAAAATGAGAGCCTCTCCGAACAGCTGGCGAACACCACGGCGCGCATCGGGGCGCTGGGTGCGCAGCTTGATGAGGCGGAGGAACTGTCCGACGAGGCGCAGCTCACCATCGCCATGCTGTCCGAGCAGATGGAGATATTGCGCATGGAGCTGGCGCGCCTCAATGCCGCGCTGGAAGCCTCCGAGGCGCGCGAGGCGGAGCTGGAAACGCAGGTCATCAATCTCGGCTCGCGCCTCAATGCCGCGCTGGCGAGTGAAGTGGCGCGCCTGGCCCAGTATCGCTCGGAGTTTTTCGGGCGGCTGGTGGAGATACTCGGAAACCGGTCCGGCGTGCGTGTGGTCGGCGACAGGTTTGTCTTCGAGACCGACATATTGTTCGATTCTGCCTCGGCAGAGCTGTCGCCCGAAGGGCAGGAAGGGCTTCGCCCCGTAGCCGCCGCAATTATCCAGCTTACCCGCGAGATCCCTGACGACATCGAATGGGTCATCCGTGTGGACGGGCATACCGATGTCCGCCCGCTGGGGCCGTCCGCCCAGTTTTCCTCCAACTGGGAACTGTCGACCGCCCGTTCCCTGTCGGTGATCAACTGGCTGGTGGCCGAGGGCGTGCCGCCCAACCGCCTGATGGCGGCCGGGCTTGGCGAGCATTACCCCATCGCGCAAGGGCGCACCGAGGCTGATCATGCCCGCAACCGGCGCATCGAGCTGAAGCTGGAAGCGCGCTAGGCGTCCTGCATTGAGGCCTATGCGACGATTTCCACAGGAATCCGGAGCGCGCCTCCGGCCTTAAGTCATTGTGACGAAAAGCACTGACTCTCTATGTCCTGCCCGGTCTTGCGCCGCAGGCTTTGCGCGTATATACACCGCGGCTCATTTCTAGCAGACTTGATCCGCTCACCACAGATCGTGGCCGGTCTGGGCGTGGCGGGCATTGAAGGCGGGAGCCGTCACATGAAACAGGATATCCACCCCGACTATCACTTCATCGAAGTGGTGATGACGGACGGCACGAAGTTCAAGACCCGGTCGACCTACGGCAAGGCCGGCGACCAGATCTCGCTGGATATCGATCCGCGCACGCATCCGGCCTGGACCGGTGGTACGCAGACCATTCTCGACCGCGCCGGCCGCGTGTCGAAGTTCAAGGACAAGTTCAAAGGCTTCGGTGTGTAACCGCCCACCCCCCTCACCTGGGCGCGTGTGACCTTCACACGGCCGTGGCCTTTAGAAGAGCGCCCGCAGCACCCCTCAGCTGCGGGCGTTTTTTCGTTTTTGGCTTGCGCTACGCACTCCCCGCTTCCGGGGGCAAGCCGCGCGCCCGATTGAAGACACGGGCGCCGGAAGTTTGCGCCGCAGGCCCGTTTCCGCCATGGTTAACGCTCCAGAGGGCGGGGGCTTTCAGATGATCCTTCAGAACATCTCACGCGCGATCCGCGAACAGAACTACTACGCGGTTGTTCTCGAATTTGTGATTGTCATCGCCGGGGTGGTGATCGGCTTCCAGATCAATGCCTGGAACGAGGCGCGGGGCGAGCGCGCAAGGGAGCGCGTCTATCTCGCCCAACTCATCATGGATCTGGAAGCTGACGCATGGATCGGCCAGACCGGTGCCGGGTCTGCCGACCAGGTCGACGCGGCTGCAAACCGGCTATTGACCGTCATTGAAGGTGGGTCTGGCGCAGATGCAGTTAGCGACGCGGCTTTGATCGTCAGTGTGCCATTTGCCGGATATGCCTATCTGCCTTTGGCGACCGACGCGACCTATGAAGAGATGATCTCCACGGGTGCCTTGTCTCTGGTGCGAGATTCCGAGCTCAAACGCGCGCTTGCCTCCTATTATTCGCGTAATCAGGCCAGCCGCCAGTGGGATAGCCTGCTACGTGAGGAGCAGTACGCTTACCGCGCCGCGACTCGCGGCCTGTTGACACGCGAACAGTATGCGTGGGCACGCGCCAGCATTGTCTCCGGGCGCCTGGACAATTCGCCTGATTTCGACCGCGCCGCATTCATTGAAGCCGCACGTGCCAGGCCCGCGATCATTGACAGCCTCAGGTCAATGGGCGCGGTACAAGAGCGCCTGCGCGGTGACTCACGCACCTTGCAGCAACAGGCCGAAATTCTCGGCACTCAACTACAAACGGCTCTTGGTGAGCCGCGAACGGAGCGCACAACGCCATGATCCTGCGCCGCCTCAACGAACATGTGCGCAGCCAGAACTGGCTCGCCGTCTTTCTGGATTTCTTCATTGTCGTGCTGGGCGTGTTCCTCGCCGTCCAGCTTGCCAACTGGAACGAGGCACGCGAGGCCAGGGCGCGCTTTGCATTCCTTCAGCGCGAGCTTGTCGCTGAAACCGAGGCCAATCTTGCTGCGGCAATACGGTTTCGCGAGGCATGGAGCGAACGCCTTGCCGGTGTCAGACTAGTCATCGACACGCTCAGGGAATGCCGGGAAGGGGATGAGGCGCGTGCGGATATTGAGAGGGGTCTTGATCTGGTACGAAGCTGGCCGGTGCTGCAATTCAACGACACCGTCCTTGCTCAGCTGACCAGTGATGAAAGCCTGAGGGCGCGGCAGTCCCACGAGGAAAGCACACAGCTAGCTGGACTGAAGCGCTTTCTGGACCGGATGGAACAGGATGCCGCCTTCCTGAGCGGGCGGTTTTCGGCCCATCCCATCGAGCGCCACAGCCTGGTCGGGTATGGCGACCGCATTCCTCCCGCGGAATCTTATAATAATGTGGACGAACGGCTTCTGGTCCTGACGGCGCCCTTGAGCGAAGTTTGCAGCGATGCTGATTTCGCGAGGATATTTTATGAATGGGAGCGGGCCGGCGTGTTTATCGCCTATCAGTCCGAACGTATGGTGGCCAGCCTGCAGCAAAGGCTGGAGACCATGGGGGCAATGCCCTGATCTACAGGGCCGACAGCAATGCGTGAAGCTAGCCCCGCCCGGCAAACGCCGTTTCCAGCGCCGACCATTGTCCGGCAAGCGGGTTCTGTCCCGGCGCGCCGCCGGGGGCTTCGCGGAAAAGATTGTCATCAAGGCGCTTCAGGCGCTCGTGCAGGCTTTGTGAGCGGGCAACAAGATCGCCAAGCCGGGGCGGGCAGGGATCGTCGCCTGCCGGCCACATGCCTTCGCGCGGGTGGGATTTGCCGCCCAGGCGGTATTTCTCGCCTGCGGCCTCGAAGGGCGTCATCTCGCCTTCACTTACCGCGCGCTGTGTAAGCAGCCATGAGGCTGACTGCATGAGCTGGGTCGTGAGCGTCATGGATTCGGCTGCGTAGGCGAGGGCTCCGGACCGGCCAAGGCGCTTGGCATCGTCGCGGCCCGGACCATCGAGATAGCTGGCTGTCTCTTCCACAAGGTCCATGCCCTCGCGAAAGAGGCGTGAGAAATGCTCCGAGGCTGCGAAGTCGGCAACACGCACTGCCGCTTCACGTGCTGCGTTGTCTGTTCCGGCATTGCCGGTATCGATGTCCATCACGCCTCGACCCCTCACGCGTATCGTGCGCCCTTGTCCGGCGCGGCTTTTCAAACTCCGGCAGACCTGCAGACCAGAACGGGACGCAGCATGCCGTCTTGACCCCCTGCCTAGCAAGGCTGGGGCCAGTTGCCGGGAAAGTCAGGCCTTTTTGAAGAAGGCTTCTGCCGCTCCCAGCTTGTCCTGCTTGTGGGCGATCATCGTTTCTGCACGCCCGATCTCCGCTTTCAGCGTTTCGATGCGCTCCTCGAGATCGGCCACTGAAAGTGCCGAAATGTCTTCGCCCGGAGTGATGGCAGAACGCTTTGTGCGTGGCAGTTCATCGTCAAACATGAAGCTCACCTCCCTGACATCCCGGCTGTACAGGACTTTTGTGCGAGGCCGAGAATAGCGCAAACTGGCGTTCAATGCGCCCCTCAATTACGCCGCCGCACGGATGAAAGCGCCATGACCGACACCTATCGCACCCGCATCGTGACCGCACCGCAGCCAGGCGGCCCCGATGCCTTACGCCTCGAAGAGATCGTGCTTGAGGCTCCGGCACCGGGCGAGGTGCTGATCGAGGTGGCGGCGGCCGGGATCAACCGGCCAGACGTGTTCGAGCGGATGGGCTTCTACCCGCCACCGCCCGGTGCGCCGAAAGGGCTGGGACTGGAAGTGTCCGGTACGGTACTGGCGGTGGGTGAAGGGGTGAAGGGCCTGCCGGAAGGCCAGCGCGTCTGCGCGCTTGTGGCGGGCGGCGGCTATGCCGACATTGTGCGCGCCCATGCCAGCGCCGTCCTGCCGGTACCGGACGGCGTGGATCTCGTTGACGCTGCCGGACTTCCCGAGACGGTCATGACGGTCTGGACGAATGTCTTTGACACAGGCGCGCTGAAGCCCGGCGAACGCCTTCTCGTCCATGGCGGCTCCAGCGGCATCGGCACGACGGCAATCCAGACGGCCAAGGCGCATGGCGCCATCGTGATGACGACGGCAGGCAGCGCGCAGAAGTGTGCAACCTGCCGCTCGCTGGGCGCTGACCATGTCTTCAACTATCGCGAGGACGACTGGGTGGAAGGGGTAAAGGCTGCCGGCGGAGCCGATGTCGTTCTCGATATGGTGGGCGGGGATTATGTGGCGAAAAACCTTGCCGTGCTGAACCGGCACGGACGCCTAGTCCAGATCGCCTTCCTGAAAGGGTCGCGGGTGGAGGTTGACCTGATGGGCCTTATGCTGAAACGCCAGACGGTGACAGGTTCGACCTTGCGTGCCCGCTCGGCTGAGGAGAAGGCAGCGCTTGCCAAGGCGGTGCAGGCCCATGTCTGGCCCTGGGTCGAGGCGGGGAAGGTGCGCCCCGTGATCGATTCCCGTTTTGCACTGACGGATGTAGCCAAAGCCCATGAACGCATGGATTCCATGGCCCATATCGGCAAGATACTGCTCATTCCCTGAGCGGTGCCCGGTGCAGGAATACCCCCTTTCACGCAGAGCAAGGGCGCGTTATAAGCACCGCAAACCCCGTCATCTCGCTCATGTGTCGCTGACACGCAGATAACGGGTCGGATCGACCGAAACCCGGCGGACCGCGCCGGGTTTTCTTATGTCTCCGGCGCATCCCCCTCTCGACAAGGAGCCTGTTGCCATGTCCGACATTCTCATGCCCAAGGCGACCGCCGTCTGGCTGGTCGACAATACGAGCCTCTCGTTTGAACAGATCGCCGATTTCTGTGGCCTGCACCGCCTGGAAGTCAAAGGCATTGCTGATGGCGATGTTGCGGCGGGCGTGCGCGGCTCCGACCCGATTGCATCGGGCCAGCTGACGTCTGAAGAGATCTCGAAGGCCGAAGGCGATCCGTCCTACCGGATGCAGGCGACACGGCCGAAATACGCCGAACTGCAGGAGACGGCGCGCAAGAAGGGGCCGCGCTACACGCCGCTTTCGCGCCGCCAGAACCGGCCGGACGCCATTGCCTGGCTGGTGCGCAACCATCCTGAACTGACCGACGGTCAGATCTCCAAGCTGGTGGGCACCACCAAGACCACGATCATTGCCGTGCGTGACCGCACGCACTGGAACTCGGCCAATATCAAGCCGACCGATCCGGTTTCTCTGGGCCTGTGCAGCCAGATCGATCTGGACGAGCAGGTCCGCAAGGCCTCTGCCCGCCGCAAGGAAATGGAAGAAGCCGGTACGGTGAAGATCGAGGAGGACGTGCTGCGTCCCGCCGAGGAAACGGCGCCCGCGCCCACCGGCCCGACTACGCTCGACGAGCTGTTCGGCAAGAGCGCTCCGGGTAGCGACGAGGACGACGACTAGTCCTCGTAGTCCTCGCGCTTCATCACATAGTTGAGCGCGAGGCGCCCGCCATCGGCGTAGATGCAGGTGCCGGTGATGTAGCTGGCCTCGCGAGAAGCGAGGAACCACGCGATTGACGCAATCTCGTCCGGATCGGCGATCCGGGCGAGGGGCGTGCGGGACAGGACCGTGTCCATGGCGGCCTTGTCCTCGTTCACGCCCTTGAGCATGTCCGTGTTCACAGAGCCGGGGCCTATGGCATTGACCCGGATCCCGTAGGGCGCCAGCGACAGGGCCATGGCCTTCGACATCTGGTTCAGGGCCCCCTTGGCCGCCGAATAGGCGAGCTGGTCGGCAATCGACACGACAGCATTGATCGAGCTCATATTGATAATGGCATAGCGCCGGCGGGCATCGTCGGCGCGCGTGTCCTCATCCTCGATCTGGCGGGTCATCTGGCGCGCGGCTGCACGTGCCACCAGGAACGCGCCGCGTACGTTCACCCCCATCACCTTGTCGAAATCGGCAATGTCCAGAGAGAGAATGTCGCCGCGCGCGAGAATGGCCGCATTGTTGACGAGAATGTCGAGCTGGCCAAAGGCTGAGAGCGTCTCGGCCATCAGATTGGCCACCGACAGCTTGTCCGACACGTCGCAGCTCAGAAACAGGGCCCGGCCCTTGGCAGCACCGAGATCGTTGGCGAGGGCCTCGCCATTGGCCTTGTCGGTATCGGCAATCGCCACGCGAACGCCTTCCTCGACGAGCCTGCGGGCGCAGGCAGCGCCGATGCCATTGGCACCCCCGGTCACTATGGCAACACGATCTGACCCGGCCATGGGCACGTCTCCGTCTGGAAATTCGGTGAAGGTTTACCGGCCACCTGCGTCGCGCGTGCGCGCGTAATCATCGGCGATGGTGGTGTTGTCAGGTTCCAGCTCGTAGGCACGCGCGAAAAGCGGCACGGCTTCGTCCACCTCTCCGACCTGTTCCAGTGCAGCGGCAAGGGAGTGCACGATGGCGCCCGATTCCGGTTCCGCCGCTACGGCGGACCGGCAGATATCGATGCCTTCGCTCGCGCGTTCTGCTTTTACCAGCGCCCAACACAGGGCGTTGAGGGCTGAACCGTCTTCGGGCGCGATGGCAACGGCCTCGCGGCCATCCTCGACCGCCCGGTCCATGAGCTCCAGCTCGATGAAGGCCGCCGAACGCCCGACCCAGCCACCTGGCGAGTCCGGTGCCAGGCGAATGGCCGTGTCATAGGCGGCAATGGCCTCTGCGCCGCGGTCGAGTTCCATGTAGGCACCACCCAGAAGGATGTGCAGAAAATCGTCCGATGCCATGCCGCGTTCGGCAATGAGTAGGTCATCCAGCGCGTCCTGCGGCCGGTCGAGCTGCAACAGGGCGACAGCCCGGTTGCGCCGTACGATCGGAATGTCGGTATTGCCACCATTGTCGCCGAGCAGGGCCAGCACCTGATTATAGGTGAGAAGGGCGCCTTCCGCGTCACCCAGCGCAAGCTGGCTGGCGCCCAGACGCACGCGCAGTTCGGCTTCGGTCTGCCAGGGGTGCAGGCGTGCCGAGAGGCAGGCCCGCAGGGCCGTGACGGCAGCTTCGGCATCGCCGTCGGCCATGGCCGTGTTGGCATCCGGGCAGACCCCGGTGCCTTGCGCACCACCGGCTGGCGGTTGCGCACAGGCCGGAGCGGCAAGCCCGGTTACGGCTGCGAGCAGAATTACGCGCGCAATATTCATCATGGCAGGTCTTTCCCGGGATACGGTCCTATCGAGCGGCCATGATAGTCACGCGCAGGTGGCCGGGTCCATCGGTGCGGGCATGCAAATGCAAAAGGGCGGGCTGAAACCAGCCCGCCCTTCATCATCTGTGGTGCATTGTCGCAAAAGGCGTCAATGTCGGCGCCGGAGGCTTTCAATCTCCTCTTTCAGGCGCAATTTCTGTTTCTTGAGTTCTGCGAGACGAAGCGTATCTGCGGAAGGGTGCTTGAGTTCATTCTCAATGCGGCTTTCCAGTTGCGTGTGACGTTGGTCAAGCTCACGGATACGCGCTTCAGCTGGCATGTTTGCCTCCTTCGCTGGATCAAGGACGACAAGTGAAACATCAAACGGGCTGGTCTATCAATGGTGAAAAATGTCCGTATAGCGGAAGGGTTTCCCATGTCTGAAGCCAAGTCCTTGCCCCGCCGCATGATTGTCGGCCTGTCAGGTGCATCAGGTGTGATTTACGGCATCCGTGCGCTCGAAGCCCTGCAGACGCTGGGCGTGGAAAGCCATGTGGTGGCCAGCAAGGCCGCTGAAATGACGCTCGGATACGAGATGGGCCTGAAGCCTGCCGATATCAAAGCGCGCGCAGACCATGTCTATGCTTTCCCCGACATTGGGGCGCCGATAGCGTCGGGCTCCTTCCAGACGCTTGGCATGCTGATCGCGCCGTGTTCGGTTCGCACGATGAGCGAGATTGCAACTGGCGTAACGTCGAGCCTCCTGACCCGTGCCGCCGATGTGGTCCTGAAGGAGCGCCGCCGGCTCGTCCTGATGGTGCGCGAGACGCCGTTTCATCTTGGCCATTTGCGCACGATGACCCAGCTGACCGAGATGGGCGCGATCATCATGCCGCCGCTGCCAGCCTTTTATGCGCACCCCGAAACCCTGGACGATATGGTCAACCAGTCGGTGGGCCGGGCGCTCGATCTGTTCGGACTGGACTGGGATCCGACCCGGCGCTGGGGCGAAGACATAACCGAAGGCCGCCGGCCCGGCGCTTCGCGCAAGGGCAAGGCCTGATGGTCTTGCAGCCCCTGCCGGATCTCTGGACCTTTTCTACCGGGCTTTATGCCCATGATCCGGTGAAGGCGGCTGCCTTGTCGCTGCAGGATGCAGGTCTCGACGTGAATGTCGCCTTCTGGATCGTCTGGAGTGTTGTCTGCGGGCGCGATCCGGTTCCCGGTCTTCCACTGGCGATGGAGCGCGCCTCCGGCTGGCACGCACTCGCGGTCGGGCCGTTACGCGGGGTGCGTGACCGGTTGAAGCACGTCAGCGACC
>NZ_JBQLZR010000251.1:0-3466 GCF_052168375.1 Glycocaulis sp. | reverse complement strand
GCGGACGAATACGTCATGAAGCCGTTTGACGGCGACATTATCGGTTCGAAGTTCGCAGAAGCCGGCCTGATGTAGGCCGCTCATTCTCATGAACCCTGCCACCACCATGCCTCCCGGCGTCAACTCAACCCCTCTTCCCCGTGTACTGGTGGTGGACGATTCAGCCGTTGTGCGCGGCCTTGTTGCCCGCTGGATCGAGGCCGATCCGCGCCTGGCGCTGGCCGCGACCTGCTCTGATGGCGAGCAGGGCGTCAAACGCGCTGCCGAATTGCAGCCCGATCTGGTTGTTCTCGATATTGAGATGCCCCGCATGGACGGGCTGACGGCCTTGCCGCTTATCCTCAAGGCGGCCCCGCGGGCGCGCGTGATCATGGCGTCCACCCTGACCCACAAGGGTGCGCAGGTCACCCTGCAGGCACTGGCACTAGGTGCCGCCGACTTTGCGCCCAAGCCCGATACCAGCCGCATGGGCGGCGCGGAAAGCTACCGGGTTGAACTGCTCGACAAGCTGACGGTTCTGGCGCCGCGCTATGCGCCGCAGCGTCCGGCCATGCCGGTTTCGCCGCAGCCGCTGGTCCGTCCGGCAATGCCGGAGGCGCCAGCCGGAGCCGCGCGCCCGCTGCCGTCCCGTGTCGACCTTCTCGCCATTGGTTCATCGACGGGTGGTCCGCAAGCGCTGCGGCAGGTCATCAGCTCCCTGCCCGCCTCGATCCGCATGCCGATCGTGATCGCGCAGCACATGCCCAAGGTCTTCACCGCCATTCTTGCCGAGCACCTGACCCGCGAGGGCCTGCCCGCTCATGAGGCAACCGATGGTGAGACCCTGAAGCCCGGCCATGTCTATGTAGCGCCGGGCGATTATCACATGACAGTCGAAGGGACGGCCGGAAACTTCCGGGCGCGCCTCGACCAGAACCCGCCGGTGAATTTCTGCCGTCCCTCGGTTGATCCGCTGTTTGAAAGCTGCGCGCGTGCGGCCGGGCGTCATCTTCTGGCGCTGGTGCTGACCGGCATGGGCTCTGATGGCCGCAATGGCTCGCGTCATGTCCGCGAGGGCGGTGGCGGCGTGATTGTCCAGGATCAGGCTTCAAGCGTCGTCTGGGGCATGCCGGGCGCGGTTGCCGAGGCGGGGCTGGCCGACCTCGTCCTGCCGTTGAACCAGATCGGCCCCGACCTTGCCCGCCGGCTCACAGGAGCGCGATAATGCTGAGCGAAAACAAATACAAATTCCTCGCTGCAGAGGTGAAGAAGCGCTCCGGCCTCGTGCTCGGTCCGGAGAAGGGCTATCTGATCGAAAGCCGTCTGGCGCCGCTTGCGCGCGCTGAAGGCCTTTCCGGTCCGGAAGCGGTTGTGGATGCCATGATGCGCGGCGATCAGCGCCTGTGCACCGCCGCGTCTGAAGCGCTGGCGACCCACGAGACCTTCTTCTTTCGTGACAAGACCCCGTTTGACCTGTTCTCTGAAGTGATGGCACCGGCGCTTCGCCAGTCGCGGGCGGGCCGGGCGTTCAAGATCTGGTGTGCGGCGGCGTCGACCGGGCAGGAGCCCTATTCGCTGGCCATGCTGATCCGCGAGATGAGCGGCATTTCCGCCTCGATCCTCGCAACCGACATGTGCGCGCACGTGCTGGAGAAGGCCAAGTCAGGGCTCTACAGCCAGTTCGAGGTGCAGCGCGGTCTCGCCATTCAGCGCCTGGTCCAGCATTTCGAGCAAAACGGCGATAGCTGGCGGGTGAAGCCGGAACTGCGCGAGATGATCCGCTTCGAGACGGGCAATCTGCTGGAAGATTTCTCCCGCTACGGCCAGCTCGACATCATTTTCTGCCGCAACGTGCTGATCTATTTCGATGTGGAGTCGAAAGCGAAGGTCCTGGACCGCCTTGCGGCGCAACTGGCGCCGGACGGCTTTCTGGTTCTGGGCGCGGCAGAGACGGTCGTCGGCCTGACGGACTCGCTCAAACCCGTTGCCGGTCAGCGCGGGCTCTACATGCGCAATATCGCCACGCCGGCCGCAGCCCCGGCTTCGGCAGGGCTCGCAGCGCGCGCGGTTGCCTGAGGCGGCTAGCCGTTAACCGGCGTGATCACCACTTCGTAGCGTTGCAATTCGCGTAGCGGCAATTCCCAGCCCGGCGCCAGCTCCAGCGCACGCTGGAAGTCCTCATAGGCTTCGGCATAGCGCTCGCGCGCATCCAGTGTCAGTGCACGGTGGTAGTAGGCCTTGTGGGCATCGCCGAGGCCCAGTTCCAGCGAGCGGGTGAAGTGGGCTTCAGCCTCTTCGTGATGGCCTTGGGTGAAGTGGCCGATACCGCGATTAAGCCACGCTTCGGCGAGTTCGGGTTGAAGCGCGATGGCGCGGTCATAGGCCTGCATGGCCTCTTCGGCGCGCCCGCCCGTGATCAGGACAATGCCCATATTGACCTCGGTCGCGGCCCGGTCACGCCGTGAAAGCAGGCCGGACTCCAGCGCTTCCTCACAGCGGACAAGGCTTGATCGGGCATTATACGTGCTCGCCAGCGCAGCCTCATAGCAGGCCCGGGCAGCGCTCGTTCCAAGCACGACGGTGCTCTGGGCGAGGGCAATGGATGGGCTGGCAAGAGCCAGCGCGGCAAGTGATATCCAGAAACGCATGTCAGCCTCCCGTTACCAGGGGCAAGCGCTTTCATGGTTTCGGCCGCCGGGGGCAGGTGAGGGGATGTGCGCCCCCGTCCGGGGCTGCCCTGTAACCCGGTGATACTAGCACGGATCACGAAGGCGGTTAACGCGAATTCGAAACGCGCCGGTCAGAGCCTCCACAAACGAAAAACCCCGGCGCGGGGCCGGGGCTTTCTTGTACCTATAGGAGCAAGCGGGCTTACGCCGCGCCTTTTTCCTCGACCGGGTCCCGCAGCACGTAGCCGCGGCCCCAGACGGTCTCGATCGGCGCCTTGGTGCCGGTCGCGGCTTCGAGCTTCTTGCGAAGCTTGCAGATGAAGACGTCGATGATCTTCAGTTCCGGCTCGTCCATCCCGCCATAGAGATGGTTGAGGAACATTTCCTTGGTGAGCGTCGTGCCCTTGCGCAGGCTGAGAAGCTCCAGCATCTGGTATTCCTTGCCCGTCAGGTGGACGCGCTGGGAATTCACTTCAACCGTCTTCGCATCGAGATTCACAGCGATATCGCCAGTGCGGATGATGGACTGGCTGTGACCCTTGGAGCGGCGGACAATGGCGTGGATGCGGGCGATCAGCTCTTCTTTGTGGAAGGGCTTGGTCATGTAGTCATCGGCGCCCGAGCCGAGGCCGCGCACCTTGTTGTCGATGTCGGCATTGCCGGACAGGATCAGGATGGGGGTGTCGACCTTGGCCATGCGCAGCGTCTTGAGCACGTCAAAACCGGGCATGTCGGGCAGGTTCAGATCCAGAAGGATGATGTCGTAGTCGTAGAGCTTGCCGAGATCGACGCCCTCTTCGCCCAGATCGGCTGTGTAC